>CAJQOV010000148.1 GCA_905480065.1 uncultured Gammaproteobacteria bacterium
CGACCTGATCAGCGTACCGGCCAACACCACACACTGGTTCGACATGGGCAGCCGTCCCTGCTTCAAGTGCATCCGCTTTTTCACTGCCCCGGACGGCTGGGTCGGCGACTTCACCGGCTCGGATATCGCAACACGCTTTCCCGATCTCGACAGCTTCATCGCCCGGCCGGCATGATCCGCGCCATCCTGACCGATATCGAGGGCACCACCTCGTCGATCCGCTTTGTCCATGACGTACTGTTTCCGTATGCGCGCAAACACATGGCGGACTTCGTGCACTGCAATGCGGAAGATCCGCGCGTGGTGCCCCTGCTCAACGATGTGCGACTGGAAGCCGGCGAAGCGCTGGACCTGGACGGCATCGTGGCGCAGCTGATTGCCTGGATCGATGCCGACCGCAAGAGCACCCCGCTCAAGGCGCTGCAGGGCATGATCTGGGAATCCGGCTATCAAAAAGGCGACTTCACCGGGCATATCTACCCGGACGCGGCAGCGCAGCTGCGCAACTGGCATGCCGCCGGCCTGCAACTGTATGTTTTCTCTTCCGGTTCGGTACAGGCCCAGCAACTGCTGTTCCGCCACAGCGATGCCGGCGACCTTACCCCGCTGTTTTCCGGATATTACGATACCCGCATCGGCACCAAGCAGGACCCTGCCGCCTACCGGGCGATAGCCACCGCCATCGGAATGCCTGCCAGTGAAGTCCTGTTTCTTTCTGATATAGGTACGGAACTGGATGCCGCAGTTGCGGTCGGAATGCGCACCACGATGCTGGTACGCGACGGCTCACCCGACCCGTCGGACACGCATCGCCAGGTCAGTGATTTCTCTGCCATCGACCCGCTCGGCGGCAGCTGAGTCAGTCCCCTGGCGCTGCCTGGCAGCGAATTTTATTACCGGCGAGGAGTGGCGAAATGAATGTCATGCCTATATCTTGTGAACCTGTGAAAGACACCTGGAAAGAAGCCCTGGCGCGCCAGCGCGCGGCACTGGAAACCGAGCTGAAGGCGCCCTTGCAGACGCTGGCCGTGCAGTGCGCGGAGGTGTGGGACCGGCGCGAGGAAATTGACATTGTCCTGACCGACGGCTTTCGCCGCGTTCCCTATGGCATGTTCATGTATGCCCTGGACAGCAACGGCATCCAGATCAGTGACAACATCAGTGCCGGCGGCCTGATGCCGGAGCACTTTGGACGCGACCGTTCCAGCCGCCCCTACATGCGCGAAGCGGTACCGACCCAGGGCTTCCTGCTATCTACCGCCTACCTGAGTCTGCGCGCCAACCGCCCTTCGCTGACTGCCTTGCAGCTGGTGCAGAAGGACGGAAAAACACTGGGCTACCTGGGCGTCGATTTTGACCTGCGCGATTTGCCGGATACGGCGCAACATTATGAAGAATCGGCTGCCTGGCGCCAGATCAAGGGTGACCCGGCCATTCGCGGCACGGTGTTTCAGCAATGCCGCGTCGACAGCGTCATGGATCGCAACATGGAACCAGCCATGGCCATCCTCGAGGATCTCATTACCGAGCGCGGCATGTTCCAGTGTGTCATCCACTTTTCCAGCAGTCGCGCCACGGTCTGGTTTTTCGATGATCCGTACCGCTACCGGATTCTGGATCACGAGGCACTCGGAGATCCGGATATCTGCATGCTGTATCCGCGCCAGCCCTACCCGGCCGATGCGCAGATCCCCCAGGAACGGATCGGCAGCATCCTGCGCGGCATGCGCCAGCTGCGTACCGCCGATGAAACCCTGTACCTGCGCTCGGCATCGATCAACATCTTCAACGGCATGGTCAGCCTGACCTTCTCCTGCGACGGCTCACACTACATGTCCTGGCACGAGTTTCTCGCCAAGGACATGAAATTCTGGGTCGGCTGCGCAGCCTGACAGGACGTCGTACGGCCTGTGTCAGGCCGGCGTTGCTGGCTGCCCGTTACTCCGTCTACCCGGGCGCTCGCCGGCAAACGTGTTGTAGTGCGCAAAAACTTTCCTGAGTGCGACGCCCGGTCCGTATATAGCGCTCGCTGCTCTGCACAGTTCTGGTGGAGCAAGCATTTAGCCAGGCCTCAATCAGTCAGTGTTCTCATACAATGAGGACCGCTCCCGCTCCTTTAGCCAACGCTTACCCTCTACAAGGACCCAAAGTCCGGAACAGACCAATCCGGTCATTTGATCAAGGCTCGTACAGACAACGGCTCAAGCACGGGAATCTCTTGCCATCCACCAGCTGCCAGCGAATGTGAGGTAAACTGCCTTTTGAATTCATCTGGTGATGATCGAGTATCCTGTTGCCAGTATTGATCAACTCACAGAGTTTGCGTTCATTCCCGCTGAATATCGGTTTGTTTTGGTATCCTTGCATTCACAAATTATGGCTATCAAAAATAAATCCCGGAATATTCGATCGGAAGTGCTGCACTCACCCTCTTTGTATTACAAGGAATTCGAAGCCACCGGGAAGATTAGCGATAAAAAACCCCGATTGTTAGGTGGAACTCGTATAAAAGCGGTACTTGTACCGTTAATGTATTGGGTGATCAAACATGCTCCCAGGTGGTGCGCAATGTTGCCGATACATTTGCTTATCGTTACGTTGCGTTTAATGTATGTCTTCTCTAATAACCCCTATCGAAAATCTTGCGAACATATTTGCCGGCTGGCGCGCGATGCCGGCTTTAACCATCAACCCAGAGAAATATACGGCCAATTATTAAATAATTTGCTGGGCACTGCTGAGAACTACTACGATTTGTATCGCCATGGCATTGACTCGGTGATCGATATAATCGAGCTGGATTACCAATATTCGGAACGGATTAACAGACTGGCCAAAGAACATGGCGGAGTAATGCTCATGGTTCCACACAACTTTGCCAGCCTTTTTTCCGCCTTGAAAATGAATCGTGCCTTTCCATTGCTGATCGTGACCCGCAATTCACCCACGATTGATCGCACCAAAATCGCTCTGGAATTCTTTGAACGTATGCAGGTAAGCGTTCTCATGGTGCGTGGCGGCAACCCTTTCGAGTTATCACGTACGCTGTTTGCCGAATTGAAGAAAGGTACGGTTGTTGCGGCCACCGTAGATAGTATTGAAGGTAACAGTCAAACTACTGTGCATATGTTTGGGCAGCAAGCTGGATTTTCTTCCTGGGCAGGTAAAGTAGGTGTTAAAAAGAATGTGCCAATAATACCCGGCTATTTTCGCTCCAAGGGCAGACAGGTAGTTCCTGTCTATGGTGAGGAAATCATTACCGACGATATTGAATCCGCAATGCAGCATTACGCTGAATTCTTCGAACGTCAAATCCTGGAGGACCCGGCCAGCTGGGCGTATCTGGCCGATAAACGCTGGCGAAAGGTATTACACAAGGCCTGTCAATAAGGTTTTCGAAGTGGCAAGCAGGTGCCGGTCGAAAAATCCCTGTCAGAAAAGGAAATGTGGACGGCTTGTTAGCTGCTCTTTGGTCATTCCAGCTACTGAACTTCCGGCCTGGGTGGAAGTCGCCGCCTGACCCATGACCGGCTGCTTACCCTGGTCATGACCGGATGAAGCCGCCCCCTGAAATCAGCGGTACAGCAGCATATTCCTTCTGGTGCGGAATAAACTCGGGGTGCATTACCAGGCGGGAGGAAATCGAGGTGGTTGTTTGGTTTGCTCCCCTCACCGCAACCCTCTCCCCGAGGGAGAGGGGGTGCCTCGAGACAGACCAGTTGTTACTGCAACCCTCTCGGCAACTGCTCCCTGCATAGCTCTGCCCGGTCACCGGTACCGGGCACCATGAGCGCGGCCATGCCATACAGCAGTACCGCCAGCAAGATCACCACAGCAAACCCCAGGTGAATCGCCAGCAGCGTCGCCAGCACGGCACTGACCACCGAGGCACAGCCGTTCACGCCCCACGCCCACGGGACAAGGTCCGGCGCCTGCTCGGCCAGTCGTGACAGGCCCAGCGGAAACGGCAATCCCATGCAGAACGCCAGCGGTGCAATCATGCCTAGTGTCAGCGCGATCCTTGCGGGCAGCGGCCAGCCCGTGATCAACACCGGCCAGGCACGCAGCAACACCAGCCAGGCAATGGCGATAATGGCAATGCCGGCGACGGCAAATGCGACGCCAGCGACCTGGCGCCGGTCGCGCGACCAGCGCTGACTCCACAGACTGCCCAGACCGGCAAACACCAGGAAACCGCTAAGCGTGGTGGCAACCGCGTACAGCGGATGATGCAACAGCAATGTAAAACGCTGGATAAATGCCATTTCAATAAACAGGAAGGCTAGACCAATGGCCGTGAAGTACCCGAACACGCGCCAGCGCCCGGCCGCAACCGGCGCGCTGCCAGCGCGCCTGCGCAGCGCCAACAGCGGCAACAGGATCAGCACGCCGCTGACCAGCAGTGCCTGCAACAGGGTGGCAACCAGCACCAGGTAACCCCATTCCAGCAACGGCATGCCGCCCTGCCCGCGCAATGCCAGGATCTCGGGTAATACGCGCCACTTGAAGAAGTGAAAAAAGTATGGCCGGTTGTCCGTCGCCGGTCGCAGGTCGTACTTGTAGTCGGACAGAAACCGGTCGCGCGCGGCGCCGGCCAGCTGCACGGCCGCCTGGTAGAAATACGCCTCGCGCAAGCGGTTGTTGTGATTGGCTTCGTCCGCCTGCATGCCCGGATACCAGGCCACGTCAAAGCCCCAGCGGCGCACGAACTGCTGCATGCGCGCGATTTCCACCGCAGTGAACGGCGTGTTCTTCACCAGCAGCGTCGCCGTCTGCCAGCTGCGGATCAGCACCAGGTGGTCGGCCGGCCGCAGTACACCACGCTGCGCCAGCGCGTCCAGTGCAGTGGCGAACAGTTTGAGCATGTCACGTGGCGGCAATGTTACCCAGCGGGTGATCGACAGGTAACCGTCCTGGTCCAGGTGCGCCAGATAGTCCTGCAGCGCCTCGACGGTGTAGAGATAACTCTCGTTGAGTGCATACAGCCCGGCCGATGCCGCGCCAAACGCATCCAGCAGCGCGATATGTATCAGGTCATAATGCGCACGGCTGCCCGCGACGAAGCCACGCGCCTCTCCGACCTGAACGTCGGCCCGCTGGTACAGCTGCCCGCTGAAAGCGGCGTAGCGGTCGCGCACCAGCCCGATCATCTGCGGGTTAAGCTCCACCGCCGTGACCTGCGGCACATCGTGGTACAGCGCCTGCAACACATCCATGCCGGCGCCTGCCCCCAGCACCAGCACGTGTCCGCTAGCATGCATCTGGTAGGGCAGCGCCGCGGTGGACTGGCCCAGCCAGGCAAACGCTGTGCGCTCACCACTGTCACGGGTAATGGCCGTCATGCCGTTGCCATCTGTGAACACACCCAGTTGTGCGGGCGGTTCCTGCGTCGCCAGCAGACTCAATCCCGGTGCATGGCGCAGTGGCACCTGCGTGCTTTCCACCACGCTCAGCAGGCCAAGCGGACTCGAGTATTGCGCGGTCACCTGCGTGCCTGGCACCAGCAGCGTCTGGCTGAGTGCCTTGTAGGGCGAGAAATGGAGTTCACTGCGCAGGCCGCTGACCACCAGCACAAGCGCGGCAACGCCGATCCATACCGGCAGGCCACGCCAACCGACCAGCCTGGTCTCGCGCGCGCCGATCGCCGCGGCCAGCAGTGCCAGCAGGCCGATGGCAACCAGCGCCTGCAACGGCGTGACCAGGAACAGCAGGCCGATGACCAGTAGACCGCCCAGGCCGGCACCCGCCAGGTCGAAGGCGTAGACACGCCCGATCACCCGGTCGAAACGCATCAGGGCCAGCGCCAGCGCGGTGGCGGCACACAGGAACGGCGCTGCCAGCAACAGGTACAGCAGCAGCAACCACGCCGGCTGGCGCACGTCCCACAGCACCAGTTCCGCGATGAAAGGGATCTGCTGCGCCAGCAGGAAACACAGCACGGAACTCACGGCAAACGCCATGATGCTGCCCGTATAGGCCGCGGCGAAACGGCGCAGCAGGCGTGCGCGCAGCAGGGTGACCAGTGTGCCGCTGATACCGTAGCCCAGCAGCGCGAGACTGATCACCATGTAGGCAAAGTGATGCCACTGGATGATCGAGAACAGCCGCATCAGCAGGATCTCGTAGGCGAGCACGGTGACTGACAGCAGTGCCACCGAGATCACCGGCGCCGCCAACTCGTGCTGTGCGCTGGCCGCCCGGCTCATCGGCGTGCGGCCAGGCCGGTCATCTCAGTGCCCGCCGGTCAGCGGGACGAATGCTACCGGCAGAATCTGCCGTGTCGTGACCGCGCCGGCAGCGGACTTCTCGACCAGCAGCAGTTCCTGCACCATGAATCGCGAGCCGACCGGAATGATCATGCGTCCGCCCGGCTTGAGCTGGTCCACCAGCGGTGGCGGCACATGGCTCGCCGCCGCCGTCACGATGATCGCATCGAACGGTGCCTGCTCCTCCCAGCCGTAATAACCGTCACCGATCCTGACCTCGACATTGGCATAGCCGAGCTGCTGCAGCAGCTCACGCGCACGTTCGCCCAGCTGCGGAACAATCTCGATGGTGCTGACCCGGGCGACCAGTCCGGACAGTACCGCGGCCTGGTAACCGGACCCGGTGCCGACTTCCAGCACCTTGTCACCGGCTTTCACCTGCAGCTGGTCGGTCATCAGTGCCACGATATAGGGCTGGGAAATGGTCTGCCCGAAACCGATCGCCAACGGCCGGTTTTCATAGGCATGCGCCTGCTCATCCGCGGGCACGAACCTGTGTCGCGGAACCGTGCGCATGGCCCCGAGTACGGCGTCGTCGAGGGACTCCTTGCCGAGGAAGTCCGCCGTTTCCTGCGCATTCTTCCCGACCAGCTCCACCATCGCAGCGCGCTCCGCTGCCCGCTCCTGTGGTGCCGCCGGCAGGCCGTCACTCAGGGCGAGCCAGAGCAGCCCCGTCAGCAGCACCCGCAGACACATGACCATCACCCGCGTGCAACCATCCTGCCCGGTTACGCAGACGTCAGGACCCGCAGCTTTTTTCACTCTACTGTACACAGGTTTCAGCATAGCCCATGGACACCGGGCACGACCTGATCCGCATCAGTTAATGCCCATGTAGTGAATACTCCACCGGCTAAAGCCGGTGGCTTCGGGTCACGGCTAAAAGCCGGATCGATAGGCCATGCAGCCGATTAACCCCCTCCCCCTCAGGGGGAGAGTTGGGGAGACGACTGCAGGGATGCAGGAGGTACGAATCCAGGGACGGACTCGGTAGAGCGAAGCAGGAGCCAGGGCCGAGAACAACGCAGGGAGCAGTTGCCGAGGGGATCCAACAAAAAGGACACCGACCCATTGCTGCCCCATATACTCCCTCTCCCTCCGGGACGACTGCATGGATGCAGGAGGTACGAGTCCAGGGACGGACTCGGTAGAG
>CAJQOV010000149.1 GCA_905480065.1 uncultured Gammaproteobacteria bacterium
GGCGCCATCGGCACCGACCAGACCGGCACGGTCAATGGCAAACGTGACGTCGAGATTTTGCAAGGCGATGTCATGGATCAGCTGGTCATAGGCGCGTTGCAGGAAGGTGGAATAGATTCCCACCACCGGCTTGAGTCCCTCGCAGGCCATGCCGGCAGCAAAGGTCAGTGCGTGCTGTTCTGCAATCCCGACATCGAAGTAGCGATCGCGGTACTGGTTGGCAAATTCCACCATGCCGGAGCCTTCACACATCGCCGGGGTAATCCCGATCAGCCGCTCGTCGCTGGCGGCCATGTCGCACAGCCAGTCGCCGAATACGCGGGTATAGGTTTTGCCGCTGGACGCGCGCTGCTCGCCGGTCGACCGGTCAAAGGGCGTAACCCCATGATACACGCAGGGATCCTGTTCGGCATGGTGATAACCCTTGCCTTTGCGGGTGACGACATGCAGAAAATTGCGTCCTTCCAGTTTGTGCATGTTGCGCAGCGTGCCGACCAGGTTGGGCAGGTCATGGCCGTCCAGCGGCCCGATATAGTTGAAGCCCAGTTCCTCGAACAGCGTCCCGGGCAGGATCATGCCCTTGATGTGTTCTTCCCAGCGGCGCAGGAAATGCTGTGCACCGGGCATGCGGGTGAATGCCTGCTTGCTGCCCTGTCGAATACCGGTATACATGCGGCCGGACAACAGTCGCGACAGGTGATTGTGCAACGCACCGCGGTTCGGTGAAATCGACATCTCGTTGTCGTTCAGGATCACCAGCAGGTCGCAGTCGATGTCCCCCGCATTGTTGAGCGCCTCGAAGGCCATACCGGCGGTCATGGCGCCGTCGCCGATCACGGCGATGGTCTTGCGCTGGCTGTTTTGCTGCCGGGCCGCGACGGCCATGCCGAGCGCGGCGCTGATTGAGGTGCTGGAATGGCCCGCGCCAAAGGCGTCGTACTCGCTTTCCGTACGACTCAGGAATCCACTCAGACCGTCGCGCTGGCGCAGGCTGTGCATGGCCTCGCGCCGCCCGGTCAGGATTTTGTGCGGATAGGCCTGGTGTCCGATATCCCAGACCAGGCGGTCGTGTGGCGTGTCGAAGACGTGGTGCAGGGCAATGGTCAGTTCGACCGTGCCCAGTCCGGCCGCAAGGTGGCCGCCAGTAGCCGAGACCGACTCCAGCAGGAATTCACGCACCTCGTCCGCCAGCTGGACCAGTTGCGCGTCATCGAAACTGCGCAGGTCGGCTGGCGACTGGATGGTGTTGAGTAGTCGATATCTGTGCGGCATGGCGGGTCCGCTGGGAATTCTAGCAAGTAGACCGGGGAAAAGCTTTATTTCCGGCTTGCTGGAATGAATGGAGTCGCCGGGCGGTGAGTGATCACGGTCGGGTGGGTAAACAACAGTAAACAAAGGGAATAATTTTCCGGGCGGTCCAGCCACGCCAATCGCACCACCCGTTGCAGGAGCGGTCATCGACCGCGATCCGCTCCGGTTGGGGCGATCCGCTCCGGTTGTGGCGATCCGCTCCGGTTGGCGCGAAGAGATTCGGGCTTGGCGCCGATCGCGCTTGATAAGCGCTCCTACAAAAAAACACGCTCCCATGCCAGGCATCGCACCCGTTGTAGGAGCGGTCATCGACCGCGATCCGCTGTTGTTACGCCAGGCGCGGTCGCTGGACATGGCTAACGGAGGGTCGCAATGTGCGTGCGTAACAGCGGTAATACCTCTGCCTCGAACCAGGGATTGTTTTTGAACCAGCGCAGGTTGCGTGGTGACGGATGCGGCAGCGGGAAAAAACCTGGCAGATAGTCCCGGCAGTCACGCACCGTATCCGCCAGCGATCTGCGCCGGCTGCCGAGGTAGTAGTCCTGCGCATACTTGCCGACCAGCAGGCTCAGTTGCAGATCGGGCAATTGTTCCAGTAGTCGGCCGTGCCATTGCGGTGCGCATTCCGGACGTGGCGGCAGGTCGCCGGATTTTCCCTTGCCGGGATAGCACAGCCCCATCGGAATGATGGCGATCTGTGAATCATCATAGAACTGCTCGCGATCCAGTTGTAACCAGTCGCGCAGCCGGTCACCGCTCGGATCATTCCACGGGATGCCGCTGGCGTGAACCCGGGTTCCCGGTGCCTGTCCGATGATCAGCAGGCGTGCCGTATGCGTGGCGCGCAGGATCGGATTGGGTCCCAGCGGTAACTCTGCCGCACAGCTCTGGCAGGCACGAACCTCGGACAGTAATCGTTTTAGCGCAGCGCCGGTCAAACGTCTTTCAGCATCACGCCCAGTTCCAGCGGGGCACGGCGTTCGTTCTGTTCATGCCAGCGCCGGAATACATCCGCACCGGCCTGCAGAAAGCGGCGTTGATCAGCGTTGTCGTGAAATCCCTGCAGGCGTTGGGTAATGCTGCCGGTTTCGGTGATGGGCATGTTGAAATACTTGTTGATGAATGCGACGAAAAGACCCAGTGTGCGGGTCTCGTCCAGATCGTGCTGGCTGGCCAGGTACTCGATAGCGCCGTAGTGAAATGCCATCACCTTGTACTGCTTCGGCGGGTAGCGACCGAGGTCCTCGCGGTCGATGCCCATGATGGTGGCCGTGGCGAAGCGATCGATGAGCTTGCTGATTTCCTGTTCCGGTCCGGGGACGGGTGGTTTGCTGCGAAACAGCTTGTTGAAGAAGCCCATGTTATAACCAGCGCCGCACACGTTGCTTGTAATCGAGGTATTCCTGCCCGAAGCGCTGCTCCAGGTAACGTTCCTCGCGCCGGACGGCATAGTAGTTAATGACCACAGCCGAGAGTGGCGTCAGCAACAGCACCCAGAGCATGTTCAGCCACAGTGCGGCGGTGATCTGTACCAGGATCAGCACGATGTAGAGTGGATTGCGCGAGTACCGGTACGGGCCGCTCATGATCAGGGCGCTGTCCGGTTTGTCCGGGCGCACGTCGGTGTCGGCGCGGTAGAAACCGATCAGCGCCCACAGCGCAATCATGATGCCCAGTGTGATGATTGCGCCACCCGCCAGCTTGCCATTTACAATGCCCGGGACCGGCAGCGCATACAGGCGATCCAGCCCTATACCGCAGAGGATGCTGAAGCCAAAAATCAGGGGCGGGTGCAGCCTGACGCCGGGGCCGTGCGTATCCTGTTCCTTGTCGGTCATGTCAGGTTCTCGTGCAGAAAGCGCGTGTTGTTTGCTGTATTGATGATTCCGTTGCCAGCGCAGTGTAACTGCCGGTGCAGCCGGCATACCGTGCTGCCGCGCAAATAATACCCGCTAACGCATGCACTGTCCTGATCGAATCGAATGTCGCGTTGATTTATTGCAGGTTGAGCGGCTTCCGGGTGCCGCAGCGGGATTGCCATATCCCACCTGGGGCGGGTGCAACTTGCCCGATTACTGAATGGGAGGATCGGCCGGCGGGTCGTCCGGTTGTGTTTGTCCTGCTGTCCCGCTGCGCTTGCGTACATGCGCGGGGCCGGAACCTGCAGTTTCAGTTGCCGCATGTACACGCCTGTGCAGCAGGATGTCCATCGCAATCTTGAGCGCAACCAGCGCCAGCAGCAAACCCATCGGTGTATGCAGTTGCTGCACGAGGAAGCCGCCGCCAATCACGGCAATCTGCAGCACTGCTATGCGCTTGTAGGGCTCCTTCATCAGCAGGTTGGCGGTTTTGTTGCGGTATTCCTGCTGCCCGATAAACAGCAGCAGGAAGGATGCGCCGTGGCTGATCACCAGCGCCAGGCAGGCCCAGAGAAACTCGGGTGGTGCCGCCGCAAGCACCTGGCGGGAGAGCGCGAGGAATTTTTCGACCAGCAGCAGCGGGAAAGGCCAGCTGGCCGCCTGTACTTCCGGCAGCGCGGGAAATCCGGTCAGTTTGAGCACAAACAAACCGTGTACCGCGCAGAATCCGCCATAGTGCAGGCAGAAAAACAGCGCGGGGAACAATGCCCGTTCCCTCCCGGCGACCAGCAGCTTCAGCACGGTATAGCCACCGACGATGAGATTCTCGGCCCAGTACAGCACCACGACCGAGCCGGCATCCCAGCCCAGGTGCCACACGCCGAAGAGCGGTAACAGGTTGGCCAGCAGCAGGGCCAGCTGCGGCAGGTCGAGGAATGGACGCTGATGCATGCCCGGTTATTTTTTGTTGCCGGCCACAAACAGCCATATAAATCCGGATACGCCGGCGATAATCGAGGCGGCAAGTACGCCGGTCTTGGCCATCAGCAACAGCTCGGGTTGCCCGGCGAAACCAAGTTCCGCCACGAAGATCGACATGGTAAAGCCGATCCCACCCAGCAACGAAACGCCGATGATCTGGGTGAAGCGGGTATCGGTTGGCAGTTGCCCGATGCCGAGTTTCAACGCGATCCAGCTGGTTCCCGCGATACCGATGACCTTGCCGAACACCAGTCCGGCACTGACACCCAGCGTCACCGGGTGAGTCAGGGTGGTCGCAATCTCATCAACGTGCAGTGTTATACCCGCATTGAACAGCGCGAATACCGGTATAACGAAGTAGGCCACCGGTATGTGCCAGGCGTGTTCCAGCCGCTGCAGCGGCGCCTCCACCTGCTGCACGCCGTTTTCCAGCGTCTGTACCACGGCGCGCATATCATCGTTGGTCATGATGTTGTGACCGGTACGCAGCGAATCATCAAAGCGTTCCATCAGCGAACGCACGCAACTGCTGAATCGTTGCGGGTCATATTTTGGCCTGGCCGGTACCGTAAAGGCGCCGAGTACACCGGCCAGTGTTGCGTGTACGCCGGACTGCAGCAGGGCATACCAGAGCAGCGCCGCGACCAGGAAGTACGGCAGCGTCTTGCGAATGCCGAACAGGTTGAATGCCAGCAGCAGGCAGAACAGTGCGCCGGCAATCACCAGCGGGACTAGCACGATGGTGTCGGTATAAAAAAATGCGATCACGGCAACCGCGCCGAGGTCGTCGACAATAGCCAGTGCAACCAGGAACATGATCAGTGCCCTGGGTACCCGGCTTGCCAGCAGGGCGATTGCGCCGAGCGCGAACGCAATGTCCGTGGCCATGGGGATGCCCCAGCCGCGCGCTGCATCACCGGACGGATTGATAATGAAGTAGATCAGTGCCGGAACGATCATGCCGCCGGCGGCAGCGATGATCGGCAGTGCCGCAGCACGCGCATCGGCCAGTTCTCCGACCAGGAATTCGCGCTTCAGCTCCAGCCCGACGACGAAAAAAAACAGTGCCATGAGGCCGTCATTCACCCAGTGGTGCAGGGTCTTGTCGATCGACCAGTCGCCGAAAGTGACGCTCATGTTGGTGTGCAGCAGGTGCAGGTAGCTGTCCGCGAAGCCGCTGTTGGAGAGCAGCAGGGCAATAATTGCCGTGCACATCAGCAGCATGCCGCTGGTGGTTTCGCGGTGGATGAATTCATCGAATGGCGTGATGATGCGCTCGAACACGCGTTCCCAGGGTGCGTGGTAGACGCCTTCCTGGTCGCTTTTCAAATCGGCTGGCTTGCGGTCAGTCATGCGCTGTTCCTGTTCCTGGTTGGCTGGATGGTGTGGTCCGTGTCGCTTTCAGCGGGTTACGAGGTAAACCGGTATATTCGGGTGTGCGTATGCGCCCGGCCGCACCACGGGTAGTATTCAATCGATGCGTTTCCAGTTGTCGTTGTCACGTTCCAGTTCATATCTTGCCCAGCGCGCAAATTCGTTGCGCGTTACCATGCCCGTGCCGTTCAGGCCGTGGCCGGCGACTACCTTGTAGACAACCATGTTCCTGTTCGGGCTGTTTTGCTCCGGCGCATCCACGACCTGGCGCACCGACCATTCGTTGCCGTCATCACCGTTGCTGTAGAAGTGGCCGGGCAGTATGCGTCCGACCGGTATGGCGCGTGCCTGCGCCTGCCCGGTGGCGATTTCGTAAATGCGCAGCAGGTCTTCTTCCGACACGTCGATGAAGGAATCGATCTCTGCCAGCGCGGTCACCAGATCGGCATGCTCGATCACGCGCTGGCCTGGTTTGCCGTGGTCGGCTACCGGCAGCTCAGGCTCGCGCTGTCTGATCAGCCACACCGGGTAACGTCGCCAGCCGAATGGCATATTGAACAACACGGCAACGAACAGGATGACCAGAACGTTTTCCAGTACCGGTGTCAGCACGAAGTGGTAGCCCAGTGCGTGCGTGGTATCACCGCCGATCACGGCGGCCAGTGCAGTGGCGCCGCCGGGCGGGTGGATGCAGCGCAGGTAGTACATGGCGCCGATGGCCAGGCCGACCGCCAGTGCTGCGGCGGCAAACAGATCGGGTACCAGCTGGAAGCAGGCCACGCCGATCACTGCCGAGAACAGGTGCCCGCCAAACACGTTCCACGGTTGCGACAATGCACCGTGCGGCACGGCGAACAGTAATACTGCGCTGGCACCCATGGACGGCACAATCAGCAGGGTGCCTTGACTGCCCAGGTAATGACTGGATATCACCAGTATGGCGTAGATCGCGATACACCCGCCGGCGACCGATACCAGCCGCTCGGTATGGCTTACGCTACCGGAGATAAACGCACGCAGACGAACCAGCCAGGACATTACCGGTTACCAATTACCGGTAACCGGCCAGCTTTTTTTATCAGGCCAGGGGCGATTCCTCCCGGCACGGGCTTGACCATGCCACTGGCAAGCCAGGTCAGCGCCATGTCGCAGGTCAGTGGCATGAAGGCATTCAGTCCATAACCACGGGACGTGCCGCTGGCAGTGTCGAACAGTGCGCCGTACGGGATCGCGTTGCGGATGTCCGCGAGCATCAGAAACCGAGTTTGCCGCGAATATGCCCGGCCAGTGTGATGGCCGTATCGACGTCGCCGGCGAGGCAGTTGTAATGTCCCATCTTGCGTTCCGGTCGTGCGTGGTGCTTGCCGTACAGGTACAGGTTCGCACGCGGTTGCTCGAGGATGGTTTCCCAGGCCGGGCTGCCGTTGTGCCAGAGGTCACCGAGCAGGTTGGTCATGACCACGGGTGACAGCAGGTCGGTAGCGCCCGGGGGCAGGCCGCACATGCAGCGCACCTGTTGCGCGAACTGCGAGGTGATGCAGGCATCGAGGGTGTAGTGACCGCTGTTATGCGGTCGCGTGGCGATTTCATTGATCAGCAGCTCGCCGGCACGGGTGACGAAAAACTCCACCGCCAGCACCCCGCAATACTCCATGCTCTCTGCCAGTGCGGTTGCCATCTGCACGGCACGCGCACTGGTGTCCGCGTCGATGCGGGCCGGCACGATGGTGGTGTCGAGGATGCCATGCCGGTGCGTATTCTCGCCGGGCGGGTAGTGCACGGTGGCACCGCTGGCGCTGCGCGCAAGAATGACGGAAATCTCGCAGCCAAGGTCGACGACCTGCTCCAGCACGCAGGGCCGGTTGCCCAGCTTCTCGAAGGCCGCCTCGGCCTGTTCGAGGGTATCGACGCGGATCTGGCCCTTGCCGTCATAGCCATGCGATGCGGTCTTCAGCAGCAGCGGCGGGGTCAGTTTTTCAAATCCGCTGCGGAGATCGCCGATCTCGTAAATATCGTCGAACGGTGTGGTCGGCAGGTCACGGTCGTTGATGTATTGCTTCTCGCGTATGCGGTCCTGGGCGATGCGCACGGCATCGGCGCTGGGTCGCACCACGCAAAAACGTTCCAGGAATTCCAGGCTGTCGGCGGGGACGTTCTCGAATTCGGTGGTGACTGCGGCACACTCGTCACCCAGCATTTGCAGTCCGGCGTGGTCGCTGTAGCCGGTCTGGATGTGCTGGGATGCAATCAGCCCCGCCGGGCTGTGCGGGTCCGGGTCGAGTACCACCACGCGATACCCCATGCTGTGTGCGGCAAGTGTGAACATGCGGCCGAGCTGGCCGCCGCCGAGTACTCCGAGTGTGGCGCCGGGCAGGATCATGGCTGTGGCGGCAGCTGCATCGCCAGCACGCTGTCCTTTTGATCATTGCGGAACTGCTCGAGCCTGTTCACCAGCGCCTTGTCGCTGGTGGCGAGAATGCTGGCCGCATACAGCGCGGCATTGGCGGCGCCGGCCTCGCCGATGGCAAAGGTAGCGACCGGCACCCCCTTCGGCATCTGCACGATGGACAACAGTGAATCCAGCCCTTTCAGGTAACGCGACGGTACCGGTACGCCGAGCACCGGCAAGGTACACTTGGCGGCCAGCATGCCCGGCAGGTGGGCGGCGCCACCGGCGCCGGCAATGATGCAGGCCAGTCCGCGGGAGCGTGCCGTGCTGGCGTATTCAAACAGCAGGTCCGGGGTACGGTGGGCGGAGACCACGCGTGACTCGAACGCAATACCGAGTTGCTTCAGCAGTGTGGCGGCATGCTGCATGACCTCCCAGTCACTGCTGCTGCCCATGACCAGGCCGACGCGTGGGGCTTCACTCATTTCGCTATCCATTTGTTGTGTCGGAGAAAGCAAGTCATTCTAGCACTCCTGCCGCAAGTGGGAAGGGCAGGCATGGCGTTTTTCCTGGTTCCTGGCGATTCGCCGGCAAGGCGCCCGGCAGGTGGCTAAAAAGTGCGGCCGGAAACCGCCCGGCCGGCGCGCGCTGGCGGTACAATGCGGCATTTGTTGTATACGGAGCCCGTCATGCTGGATACCCTTTACGAGTCGGACCTGAAAAGCCTGCCGCTGCTGATGCGGGGCAAGGTGCGCGACGTGTATGCGATCGGTACCGACCACCTGCTGATCGTCACCACCGACCGGCTGTCGGCGTTCGACGTGGTCATGCCGGACCCGGTGCCGGGCAAGGGTGCGGTGCTGACCGCGGTATCGAATTTCTGTTTCACTTCACCTGCGACATCGTCGCCAACCACCTGGCCGGGCTGACGCTGGAACAGGTGCTGCCGGACCCGGCCGAGCGGGCCCAGGTCGAGGGGCGCGCCATTATTGTGAAAAAATTGCGTGCGCTGCCGGTCGAGGCCATCGTGCGCGGTTACCTGATCGGTTCCGGCTGGAAGGATTATCAAAAGACCGGCACGGTATGCGGCATTGCACTGCCGCCCGGCCTGCAACTGGCCGATCGTCTGCCAGAGCCCATCTTCACGCCCTCGACCAAGGCCGATGCCGGTGCCCACGACATCAATATCGATTTCGCACGCACCGTGGAGTTGCTGGGCCCGGGGCTGGCCGCGCAGGTGCGTGATGTGAGTCTTCGCATTTACTCCAGCTGCGCGGCCTACGCGCTGGAACGCGGCATCATCATTGCCGACACCAAGTTCGAGTTCGGCGTGGATGAAAACGGCAAGCTGGTATTGATTGATGAAATACTCACGCCGGATTCCTCGCGCTTCTGGCCGGCCGACAGCTACCGGGCCGGCAGCAACCCGGCGAGTTTCGACAAGCAGTTCGTGCGCGATTACCTGGAGACGCTGGACTGGAACAAGACCGCGCCGGGTCCGAGGCTGCCGCAGCAAATCCTCGACCAGACTGCCGCGAAGTACCGCGAGGCGCAGCAACGGCTGACGGGGACGGTTTGAGGAACCAATCGCGGTCAGCGGCCGCGCTCTATCCGGTGCATCCGGAAACGGTAGCCTGGGTCGAGTGATGACGAAACCCGGGTTTCACTTTGTTCAACCCGGGCTACAGATAAAATTACCCTTGCAGGAGCGCCCCGCAGGTGCCATTGGCTATCTACATACTACGATTATTCAACGATTCGGAGAGATGATATGTACGGCTTCAATATAACGGTAACCGGCAACATGCAATCGGTGCACGACAAGGTGACGGCCGAATTGCAAAAGGAAGGCTTCGGTGTGCTGACCGAGATCGACGTGGCGGCCACGCTGAAGAAGAAACTCGATATCGACCGCAAGCCGTACGTGATTCTCGGTGCCTGTAACCCGGTGCTGGCCAGCCAGGCCATCAACGCCGACCCGGACATCGGTCTGCTGCTGCCGTGCAACGTGTTGTTGCGCGAGGAAGAGGACGGCTCTATTACCGTCGGTTTCATGGACCCCGCCGCCGTGCTCGGCCTGGTCGAGAAGGAGGGCGTGGCCGTGCTGGCCGGCGAGGTGCGCAGCCGGCTGGAACGGGTGCGCGACGCACTCGCCGGCTAGGGAATCAGCGGCGCAGCAGCGCGTGATCTCCGGGTGCGCTTTTTTATGCCGCGGCTAACCGCGGCTTCACGTCCTGTCCAAAGACCCTCGAAGAACGCGCGCGCGTTGCCTCCCAGCGTGCGCGTGCGGTAACCGCCTTCCTGCACGATCAGGGTGGGGAGACCGAGCTCGCCAATGGCCTGTCCGTTGAGGCGGAAATCTTCGGGTGTCAGTGCCCAGGTGCCGGTCGGATCGCCCTTGGCGGTATCCAGTCCGAGCGCAATCACCAGGTGTACCGGCCGGTACGCGATAATGCGCCGCAGCGCGCGCCCGAGGATTTCGCGGTAGCGCTCGGCCTTGGTGTGCTCCGGTAGCGGGTAGTTGATGTTGAAGCCCATGCCGGGACCAGCGCCGGTTTCATCGGTGAATCCGGCGAAGTGCGGATAGGCGAACTCCGGATGGCCATGGATGGAAAGGGTAAATACATCGGCGCGCTCGTAGAAGATGTCCTGCGTCCCGTTGCCATGGTGAAAGTCGATGTCCAGTACCGCTACCTGGCCGAAACGGCTCAGGTAGTTCGCGGCGACCGCGGACGAGTTGAAATAGCAGAAGCCGCCAAAGGCACGCCGTTCTGCGTGATGGCCCGGTGGACGTACCAGTGCGTAGGCGAGGTTACGGCCACCGATGATTTCCTGGGCACCGGTTACCGCGCAGCTGACGGCATCGCGTGCCGCCAGGTAGGCATTCTGGTTGAGCGGGGTAAAGGTATCCATGCAGTAATAACCGGCACGCAATTCCCAGTCCTTTGGCGTACGGTGCGGATTGCGCAACGGAAACACGATCGGGTAAATCGATTTGCCCGCCGGCACATTCGCACAGGCACGGCGCAGGTAATCGACGTACTGCGGGGCATGCACGGCCTTGATCAGCGCCTCGCCGGCACGCAGTGGCTTGATGGTTTCAAACAGGCCGGTTTTGTCCAGCTCCCTGAGAATGGAGGTGATACGCACCGGCGCTTCCACATAACCGCGATCCTTGACGTGATGGATGCTGTGGCCCTCGTTCATGATCAGCGCGATGCGTTCCTTGTGCGGGATCACCCGGGCCTTTTGCGGCGGACCCTTGCTGCGCAGATAGCGGGGAGCGCGCAACTGAACGGGATCATCGCGGAATGATTTCGCCACCTCCCTGATGTATTTTTCCGAGCATACCCCGGCGTACTTGCGTTCCAGGATGGCGCGCACGATCTTGTGCATGGTGCTGCGCGGGACTTTTGTATCGAGCCCCAGGCCATCGAACACCAGGAAGAACAGGTTGCTGGTTTCCTCGCCGACCGGCTTGTGGAACTCGTTGTTGACTACCGGACGCGCACCGTAACGCTCGTAGAAGCGCAGCCTGGCCTTGTTCTGTTCCAGCATTTCCGGGTGCTCGAGCAGGTGTGGCTCATCCGGCAGGCACTCGAAAAAGATACCGATCAGTCCCAGTGACAGCGCCTCTTCGCGCACCCGGTCGTACAGTACGCTGCCGAGTCCTCCGCCAGTGGTGCCGGAGGCAACAGAGATAAATTCCAGGTAGCCGAAATTCAGGTCGGCCATGTGCAGGAACAGCGCAAATCCGCGTACCCGGTCGCGATTGTCCTCCGCGACAAACAGCATGGAACGAAAGCCGTATTGCACCGGATCGCGCAGCTGTCCGGGCAGCTTGTCGATTTCTTCCTGGGAGGCGAGCGGGAACTGGCTGCGCATGATGACGGCCACCTGTGCCAGCGCCTCGCGGTTGGCCGGTGCTACATCATCGTGAATGGTGCGAATTCTTAACATGGTCGGTAACTAGGCTGCGGCAAGGTACTGCCGGTTAGATTGACGGCGAAGCATGTGAGCAAGCCGGACACCTGTCAATGGGCCTCTT
The DNA here is from genome assembly GCA_905480065.1 of uncultured Gammaproteobacteria bacterium. Classification (GTDB taxonomy): domain Bacteria; phylum Pseudomonadota; class Gammaproteobacteria; order UBA9214; family UBA9214; genus UBA9214. The sequence continues at coordinate 11,963 of CAJQOV010000149.1, forward strand.
GCCCAACCGGCATCCGCTGCGCACAGGCTCAGTGGCTGGCTTCGGCGCGCGCCCCGGTCCAGAAGTAGCTTGTGGCAATCAGGCCATTGAGCTCGGCTACCCCGTGCTGGTAGTCATCGATCAGCCGGTGCAGTTGCTGCTGGTCGATGGCTTCCGGTTTGAGGTCGGAGATCATGCGCTGCAAATGACCAACCTGCCGTAATGCATCCTCGTTGTGTGGCAGCTGTTGCAGGCAGTCGGCCACGGTACACAGGCAATGGTAGACAGCGCGTGGAAAGCGCTGATCCCTGAACAGGAATGCAATCACATCCGCACGGCGTACCTGCAGGCGCACCTCGCGGCGGTACATCTGGTAGGCCGTCAGCGACTTGAGTACGCTCATCCACTGAATATTCTCGAACGGTGACAGGTCGCCTTCGACCGGCAACAGGTCGGCGGAGCGTACATCGATGATGCGCGTGGTCATGTCGCTGCGCTCCAGGTTACGTCCGATGCGCAGGAAGTCGTAGGCCACGTCGTGGTTCATGGTGCCGGCCAGCAGGCCGGTGATCTGCTGGTTACCGAGGATGATGGAATTCAGGTAGTCGTAGCGTTTGCGCTGGCCGTACGCGGACTGCAGCTGTTTCCTGGCATTGAGGTACAGCTCGTTGATCTGTTCCCACGCCTCGCGCGGAATGATGTCGCGGACGGTGCGGGCATTCTCGCGTGCCCCGGCCAGCGCGCTGATGATCGAGGATGGATACTTTTGTTCGCCGATCAGAAACCGCACCACGCTGCGCTCGTCATACTCATCGTGCAGCGTCTCGAACAGGTCCTCGCTACCCAGTATCTCGACCAGCGGGCGCCAGCCGACAGCGACGCGCTGGGGCAGGTCCAGCAGCAGATGGGCATTGACGTTGACCAGCCGGGCCATGTTCTCGGCGCGTTCCAGGTAACGCCCCATCCAGTAGATCCGGTTTGCTACCCGTGACAGCATGTCAATGGCCCTCCAGGTCGACGATCCAGGTGTCCTTGCTGCCGCCACCCTGGGATGAATTGACCACGGTCGAGCCCTTGCGCAGCGCCACCCGGGTCAGGCCGCCGGTGGTCACGTACATGTCCCGGCCGGACAGGATGAACGGGCGCAGGTCGAGATGGCGCGGCTCCGCGTGGGTGTCAACCAGGGTAGGCGCGGTGGACAGCGCGATCAGCGGTTGGGCGACGTAATTGCGCGGGTCGTTGCGAATCAGGCGTGCGAACTCCTGGCACGCGCGCTTCGAGGCCTGTGGCCCGATCAGCATGCCATAGCCGCCCGACTCGTTGGCCGGTTTGACCACCAGCTTGTCGAGATTGGCCAGCACGTGCTTGCGCTGGATCGGGTCGTTACAGCGGAAGGTGGGCACATTGGGCAGCAGTGCATCCTCGCCCAGGTAGTACTTGATGATGTCCGGTATATAGGCATACACGACCTTGTCATCGGCGACGCCGCAACCGGGTGCGTTGGCGAGTGCCACATTGCCCTTCTGCCAGGCGCGAAACAGCCCGGGCACACCGACTATCGAATCCTTGCGAAATACCTCCGGGTCGAGGAACAGGTCGTCGATGCGGCGGTAAACGACATCTACCCGGGACAGGCCATCGACGGTGCGCATGTAGACGCAGTCATCTTTATCCACCACCAGGTCGGCGCCCTCCACCAGCTCGCAGCCCATCTGCTGGGCGAGGTAGGCGTGTTCGAAGTAGGCCGAGTTGTAGATACCAGGCGTCAGCACCACGACCTCGGGGTGTTCGACCACGCGCGGCGACAGCGAGGCCAGCATGTCGAACAGTTGTGACGGGTAGTCATCGACCGGCTGGATATAGGCATCCTCGAACAGTTCCGGTAACACCCGTTTCATGACCTTGCGGTTTTCCAGCATGTAGGACACGCCGGACGGCACGCGCAGGTTGTCCTCCAGTACATAGACCTGGCCATCCTTGTCGCGGATCAGGTCCGAACCGCAGATGTGCGCCCATACGCCGAGCGGTGGATTCATGCCTATACACTGCTTGCGGAAGTTGACCGAGTCGGCCAGCAGCTCGCGCGGGAACACGCCGTCCCTGATCACCTTCTGGTCATGGTAGAGGTCATCGATGAACAGGTTGAGTGCCTGCACGCGCTGGCGCAGCCCGGCCTCGATGCCGTCCCATTCCTGCTTGGCGATAACGCGCGGGATGATGTCGAACGGCCAGGCGCGGTCGATGGAGCCGCCTTCCTCGGAGTACACGGTAAAGGTGATACCCATGACCTGGATGGCCAGTTCGGCGGCGGCCTTGCGTTCCAGTATCTCGTCATCCTTGAGCTGTGACAGCCAGCGGGTCAGGAAGCGTGCAGCGTCACGTGGTCTTCCGCCACCGCGGATGAGTTCATCATGGAAACCGCTTGCCTTATAGTCTTTCCAGCGAATTGTCATGCTGCAACATGCTCCCTTTCAGCCAGGTATGACGGGATTTCGATGTGTTGAGTACGGCCCGACAGTTTGTACATTACGCCATTTCCAGCACGAGAATCGAACCTTGCTTCAACAAAAAGGGGTCGGTGTCATTTTTCATCACTGGACAGCATATTGCACATTGTTTTAGAGAAAAATGACACCGACCCCTTTTTGTTCGAGAAAAATGACACCGACCCCTTTTTGTTCGAGAAAAATGACACCGACCCCTTTTTGTTCTGTGGCGGCTAGCGAATTTTTTGATTCTGCTCGGCCACGATCCGGTGTACGAAGTGCAACTTGTCGATGGCTTCCGCCGACAGCACGAACGGGTAGGCATCCGCTTGCCCC
>CAJQOV010000150.1 GCA_905480065.1 uncultured Gammaproteobacteria bacterium
GGGTATCAATCCGGCCGGCTGCCAGGTGTTCTCCTTCAAACAACCGACCAGTGAAGAGCTGGACCACGATTTTCTGGCTGTCCAGCAAGCCGGGATGCACCCGCACGACCAGCACTTCCTCGTAGTGGCTGCGGTTGAACACGCCGATGCGACCGCGCTCCGGCAGACACCGGCAGGTACGCCACAGAAAATCGTGGTCCAGCTCTTCACTGGTCGGTTGTTTGAAGGAGAACACCTGGCAGCCGGCCGGATTGATACCCTGCAAAATGGCGCGAATGGTACTGTCCTTGCCAGCCGCGTCCATGCCCTGAAAGATGAGCAACAGCGCATGCCTGTCATGCGCGTAGAACATGCGCTGCAACTCATCGAGCTCGCTGACCAGGCGCTGTAATTCCCTTACGCGGCCCTCCTTGTCCGGCACATTGTCCGGCCTTTGGGAGATAGCCTTTGCAATCTCGAACGATCCGTCATACGGAACCAGCCACTGGCTCTGCGCTGCTGCAAACATGCGGATTCCCCATTGTGCTATTCTACGCAAAGTGTAGCGCTAACCTGTCTGGATTACCTTGCTGCCGCCATCATGCATAGCCTGAACTCATTGCCCTTCAGTAATTCCTTTGCCGCGCTGCCGGAGGCGTTCCATGCGCGTGTGCAGCCGACAGCGCTGGAACACCCGGCGCGACTGGTGCATTTCAACCCGGACGCGGCCGCCTTGCTGGAACTGGATCCGGCGGTTTGCGCTGATCCCGCCTTTACCAGCATCTTCAGCGGCAAACAGGCATGGTCCGGCGGCGCTCCGCTGGCCATGCGCTACAGCGGCCACCAGTTCGGGCACTATGTGCGACAACTTGGTGATGGCCGCGCCATCCTGCTGGGTGAAACCACCACCAGCCTCGGCCAGCGCTGGGAGATCCAGCTCAAGGGCAGCGGGCAGACACCCTACTCGCGAGATGGCGACGGCCGCGCAGTGCTGCGCTCCACCATTCGCGAATACCTGTGCAGTGAGGCCATGCACGGGCTGGGCATACCGACCACGCGCGCGCTGTGTATCACGACTACCGATGACGAGGTCTACCGGGAACGCATCGAGACGGCTGCCGTGCTCACCCGGCTGGCCCCGTCGCATGTGCGCTTCGGCTCCTTTGAAGTGTTTTTCTATAACAATACGCACGATGAAATTCGTGTGCTGGCGGACTATCTCATCCAGCACCATTACCCGGAGGCCTTGACCGAAGCGGAGCCGTACGTGGCCCTGTTGAACAGCGTGGTGGATCGCACCGCCCAGTTGCTCGCCCGCTGGCAGGCCGTTGGCTTCGCACACGGTGTGATGAACACCGATAACATGTCGGTACTGGGTCTGACGCTCGACTACGGCCCGTTCGGCTTCATGGAGGCTTTCGACCCGGGATTTATCTGCAATCACTCCGACCACCACGGCCGTTATGCCTTCGACGCACAACCGCAGGTAGCACTGTTCAACCTGAGCTGCTTTGCACAGACCCAGTTGCCACTACTGGACGTGGAAGCGGCCAGGGCCGCGCTGGAAAGTTTCCAGCCGGCGTTTACGCGTTACTACAACCAACTGATGGCCGGCAAACTCGGCTTGCCGGCGGCCAGCCCGGACAGCGTGGCACTGGTCGATGACCTGCTGGCCCAGATGGCCGCCGCCGGCACCGATTACACCAGCCTGTTTCGCGCCCTGGGTGACATCGCGCCGGGACGTCAGGATGGCCGCGATTATTTCATCGACCGCGACCGCTTCGCCCGCTGGCAGCACGACTACCTTGCCCTGCTGCAGCAACACGCACGGCTGGACGCAGACTGGCAGGCGCGCATGCATGCCGCCAATCCGAAATACATCCTGCGCAATTACCTCGCGCAGATCGCCATCGACAAGGCCGAACAGCAGGACTACAGCGAGGTTGACCGGCTGTTCCGCCTGTTGCAAAAACCCTTTGATGAACAACCGGGCATGGAGCAATATGCCGCGCCACCGCCGGACTGGGCGCGCGACATCCAGGTCAGCTGTTCGTCGTGAGAATGGAATGAAAACGGCGACAGACCGCGCCCTGGTTTGCCTGTCAGGCTCCTATCAATAGCACAAGAGAGCAAATGGTCTGCCGCGTTTCCCTCACGGCCAGGTCCCGCGCATCAGGGTTGCATGGACTACCCGCTCGATGGCAATGATCAGCGCGACAGTTCGGAAATCCGGCACCGGCGCAGCGCCGCCAGTCCCTGGATCGCCACGCGCGCACCGGCAAGAAAGGCATTGATGAATACGTAGACAAAGAAATTGTGCGGCAGGCGCCGCTGGGCGAAATACAACAGCAAGCGCGCCATGATGACCGACACAGCACCAGTCACCAGCGCGTTGACACCGAACGCCTCCCAGCCTGCCGCGCCGTGCCAGGTCGCAGCCGCCAGAACGGTACTGGCCGCGAACAGTGCAAACTGCCATTCGAACATCAGGCACAGCGCAGTCGCGCCAGGCAGGTGGTAGTCGAGTCCCGGCTGGATACCGCCGCGCAGCATCCATAACACCATCACCGCAACGATTGCACCGGTATACCCATGCGGGGCTTCGCTATCGCGCAGCTTCGACCACGGCGCCGTCCCTGCGGCCAGCACCAGCAGCAACGCATGCAGTAGCACGGCGAACCACAGGTAATGTCCCGGCAACAGGCCGGCTGGAATGTCCATACAGCCACTCTAGCGGACGGGACGGCCGCTACAAAACGCACCAGGAACCGCAGAACAGGCCCGATTCACATCGGAGTCCAGTTTGAGGAATATTGCGCATGTGTTTGTTTTATATGTAAACAGTAAAATACCATGTACTTCAGGACAATCCACCGCGGGCCAAATCAGCACCTATACTGGAAACAGTTACCGTCATAAATGGTGCGCGATATGCAGTACAGCGCAAACACGATCCTGCTGACCAGCCGTTACGGCGGTGTACGCCGCCTGACGTTTGATACCCGACGCGTCCTGATCATGCTGTTCGGCTCGGCGTTGTTGCTGTGTACCGCCCTGCTGTACGCGGGTTTTCGTCTGGGCATGGATGCCGAAATCCAGAACCGTCTCGACCAGGTAAACGTACTGGTGAAGCAGACCCGGCAGCAGTACCAGGACATCATGCAGACCCGCACGCTGGCCCGGGACCACCTTGATGCCTTGACGCTGCGGCTCGGTGGCATGCAGGCACAGCTGCTGCGCCTCGATACACTCGGCCAACGCCTGGTCAGCCGCGCCGAACTGGACAGCGAGGAATTCGATTTCAGTTACCTGCCAGCGGCGGGTGGTCCACATCATGCAGATTTCGCGAGCGAAATCAGCGTACCTGATTTTATTGCCACACTCGACAGCGTAAATGACGCTATCATCGACCGGGGGTATAAACTGCGCCAGCTGGAAAATCAGCTGCTGTTCCGTGACCTGAACAATCGCCTGATTCCGTCCGGACAGGTGGTCGAGCATGG
>CAJQOV010000151.1 GCA_905480065.1 uncultured Gammaproteobacteria bacterium
GTCTTCGATGCGGTCGTCGGGGTGCAGGATCACCCGGTCTCCGGCTTGCAGGCCGTCATTCACCTGCATGGCCAGCCCGCTGCTGCGGCCGACACGGACGATGCGCCGGTGTGCCTTGCCGTGCTCGATCACGAACACGGCCCAGTCTGCGTCAACGCGAAACAAGGCGCTGGCGGGCACCTGCAACACCGCGTCTTCCTGCCACAACACGAACTCGGCCTCGACGCGGTAGCCGTCGCCAAGCTGTTCCCATTCGGCACGCGGCGATACCAGGTCGGCAATCACCCAGACGCGTTGTTCCTCGACCCCGAGCGCGGAGATGCGGGTAAACCCGGTGGGCTCGACGATGCGCACCACGGCGGCCAGCGTCTGCGGGCCGCCCCAGCGCAGCAGGTTCACCGGCATGCCGGGCCGAATGCGCACGGCGTCGGCCGACAGCACATCGACGGCAATCTCCAGCGCTGCCGGATCACCGATTTCCAGCAATTCCTCTCCGGTCGCGACCACGCCTTCGCTCTCGTGATTTACCTGCAGCACATGGCTCGCGAGTGGCGCCTTGAGTGCCACCGTTTCCGGGGACTCAGCACCGTTGGCGCCGATCGAGTACTGCAGCGCGGTCTCCGCCGCCTCCTGTTCGAAACGCGCGACCTCGACGTCGAACTGGGCAGAACGCAGTTGCGCCACGGCCTCGCGCGAGCGTGCGGCGGCCTGGTCCAGCGCGTCTTGCGCTACCAGCGACTGTTCCTGCAGGTGTTGCTTGCGTTCGAGGTCCTTGCGCGCGAATTCCGCTTCTGCACGCGCCGCCGTGGTCTTTTGTTGCGCGGCACTGACCGCGGCACGCGCCGCCGCCACTTTCGCCTCGGCCAGCGCGCGGCTGCGCACGTCCAGCACATCCGGGCGCAGCGGCTCGAGGATCGCCAGCACCTGGCCCTGCTGCACGCTGTCGCCAACTTCCAGCGTGATACGCTGCAGGTAGCCGGCCACCGGCGCGGAGATCACGAAGCGGTCCTTGACGCGGGCGACGCCCTCCTCCTCGACGGTGACACTGAGCGGCGCACGCAGCACGCTGGCCTGCTCAACCAGCAGCGGCGCCGGCCAGAAGCCCCAGGCCAGCGCGGCGGCGATGACCGCGGCCAGCAACACGAATCCGGTGGTCCTGTTCAGTGACATCAGCAGTATTCCCTGTAAGCATTATCCATGCGCATCATTCCCGTGTTTTCAGCACCGCAATCAGGTCCAGCCGGTTCAGTTTACGCCAAAGCAGCAGCCCGGAGACAAGCGCCGAACCCAGCACCACGCTGGCGGCAAAGGCAAAGGTGTCGACCTCCAGCACCAGCGGCACGCGGTACAGGTCCGAGCGGAACGAGTGCGACAGGTAGCTGCACAGTTCATGGCCAAACAGGTAGCCCAGCGGCAATGCCAGCAGGGTGGCCAGCGCGAGTTCCCCGAGCAGGATATAGGCAACCTCGCCGCGGGTAAAACCCAGCACCCGCAGGCTGGCCAGCTCGCGGTCGCGCTCGGACAGCGCGATGCGGGCGCTGTTGTAGACCACGCCGAAGGCGATGCAGGCGCCCAGTATCGCGGTCACGAACGAGAAGAACAGGATGGTCTCCTCCATGGTCTGGTGAAAACTGCGGATCGCGGTTTCGCGCACCACCGTACCGGACACCCGCGGCATGTCATCCAGCGCGTGGTAGATGCGCGCGCTGTCGCGTTCATCGATATCGAGGTACACCGCATTGATCGCATCGCCCTCCCTGAGCAGGCGATTGAGCGTGGCGCGTTGCATGTAGGCCGACACGCCGAGATATTCGCTGGTGAGACCGACCACCGGCACGGCGAGCACCGGCCGGTTGCCTTCCAGCACTTCCACGGTCAGTGTCTCACCGGGCTTGATGTCGAGCAGCTCGGCCAGGAAATCCGTCAGCACCACGCCCTGCTCCGGCAAGGCCACGCGTTGCAGATCGGCATCCAGGATCCGGCGCAGTACCCCGTCCGGCTCCATGCCCTGCAGCGATCCGCGGTAACTGCGGTGCCGGTAGCGCAGCGTCGCCGGCACCGCGCGCATGCCCTCGGCGTGCTGCACGCCCTCGATGCCGACCAGTGAATACAGTGCGTGGTGCGAGGTGGGCTCGGTCAGCGTCACGGTGAGATCCTGGCTCTGGCTCATGGCGTATTGCACATCGACCATGTAGCTGACGGCGTCCTGCTGGAAATTGGCCACCATGACGATGCCGCAGGCCGCCGCGATACCGCCGATCGACAGCAGCGACTTCACCGGCCGGCGCTCGATGTGACGGGCGATCATGCGCGTGGGCTGCGAGAACAGGCGCTGCAAACCGAGCCGCTCGATCAGCGTGGCACGATACATGGCCGGGGTTTCCGGGCGCATCGCCTCGGCCGGCGGCAACTGCACCGCCCGGTACACCGCCAGCACCGCACCGGTCATGCCCGCCGCGATACTGACCAGCGTCGCCAGCAACACCACGTCGGTGTGCAGGTAATACTCGCTGTAGGGAAAGCGGTAGAACTCCATGTACAGTGCACTCAGCCCCCGGCCCATCCAGATGCCGACACCAATGCCGCCGGCCAGCCCGAGCAACACAATCACCAGCACCAGCGCGGCGTAATGCCGCCCGACGGCGAAATTGCTGTAACCGAAGGCCTTGAGGATGGCGATCTGGTTGCGTTGCGTGTTGACCAGGCGCGTGATCACCACGTTCAGCAGGAACGCCGCAACGCCGAGGAAGATCACCGGGAAGACCGCCGCCATGGTCTCCAGTCCCTTCAGTTCCTCGGACAGGAAGCGGTGCGAAATCTGGTCCTTGCGCGCATAGGCGCCAAGTCCGCCGTAACGCGCCAGCACCCGGTCGACGCGCTGGATGACATCCTCGGCCAGTGCGCCCTGCGCCAGCCGGAAGCTGACTTCGTTGAACGCCCCTTCCATGTTGTGCGCCGCGGCCAGCGCGGTGCGGCCCATCCAGAGGATGCCGTAACGGGCATAATCCGGAAACACCGCACCCGGCGCGATGGCATACATATATTCCGGCGACATGGCGATGCCGACGATGGTGAGCTGTTTGCGCCGGCCGTTGATGGTTGCCGTCAGGTGATCGCCCGGCTGCAGGTCATGTTGCTCGGCGAAGGTATCGTTGACCAGGACTTCCGTGTCACGTCCCGCCTCGACCAGCCGGCCGCGCCGCAGGTGCAGTGCATTGAGATCCGGCGGACGGCCTTCGGGGACCGACACCAGCGTGCCGATCACCGGGTCGGCGAAACCCTCCACCGTGAGGCGCGCGGCCGCTACCACGCGGGTCTGCACGCGCTCGACACCGGGGATCGCCTGCAGGCGTCCAACCAGCGAGTCCGGCGCGCGCTTCAACAGCGCGAACACGTCTGCGAAACGTTCCTCGCGGTAGTAACCGTCACGCGCGACCAGCAAGGTGTCATAGGTCGACAGTGACATCACGAAGGTCGCGACGCCGCCTACCTGCACCAGCGCAATCGCCAGCACCATGCCACGCAGCTCGAGCAGGTCGCGCCACAGCTTGTGGTTCAGCGCGCGCATGGCTACCAGCTCAGTTCCGCCGCATTCTTGCGCGTGGCATTGCGCAGCACTGAACTGATCCTGCCGTCCATGATATGCACCACGCGGTCCGCCATGGCGGCGATGCCGGCGTTGTGGGTAATCAGCGCGGTGGTGGTGCCGAGTTCACGGTTGGCGCGTTCCAACGCCTCCAGCACCAGCACGCCGGTCTCCGAATCCAGTGCCCCGGTCGGTTCGTCGCACAGCAACACGGCCGGATTCTTGGCAACCGCGCGCGCAATCGCGATGCGCTGCTGCTCGCCGCCGGACAGCTGCGCGGGAAAGTGGTCCATGCGGTGTTGCAGGTTGACCAGCGCCAGTGCATCTTCCGGCGTCATCGGGTTGCGCACGATCTCGGTGACGGCGGCGACGTTCTCGCGCGCGGTCAGGCTGGGCATCAGGTTGTAGAACTGGAACACGAAGCCGACATGATGGCGGCGGTACTCGGTGAGCTGCTTTTCGCTGGCGTGGGTCAGGTCCTGGTCACGGTAGTACACCTCGCCGCCGCTGGCGGTATCGAGCCCGCCGAGGATATTCAGCAGCGTGGACTTGCCGCTGCCGGAAGGTCCCAGCAATACCATCAGCTCACCGGAGAACAGTTCGAGATCGACGCCGCGCAATGCGTGCACATCGACCTCGCCCATGTGATAGACCTTGGTGAGTTGGTGCACCCGGAACACGCTCGCGGCGTGCGTGTCCGCACTGGTATCCGGCCTGTTCATGTCGCCCATGCTCCGACTGTCGACTACCCGTTCAGCATAGTCAACCGCGGCACCTGGTCGCTTGATGGAAATCAAGCGCGGGGGCGGTAGCGTGGTTTGGGGGTGGCGGGGTCTGAGCCCTTGCCGTGAAATGGCGGGGAGACAACGCAACGGGTGTGGACGGCTGCGGGGTCCGACCCCTTGTCAGTGACGGCTGCGGGGATGGCGTTACTGGTGGGATCGCAACGGGGTTAGTGCCTTTCCTGCTTCATGCGCGCCAGGCGCTCATTGGCGAGCCGCGCGGCGGTGGATGCCGGCCAGTCTTTTACCAAGCCCTCGAGCTCGCTGCGTGCGGCCTTCCAGTCCTGCTTCTCGTAGTAAATGTAGCCGAGTTTCAGCCGGCTGTCCGCCAGCTTGGTGCTTTGCGGGAAACGCGTCGTCAGCTCGCGGAACGCGGCCTGTGCCTGGTCGAATTCACGCGTGACGTAATAGGTTTCACCGAGCCAGTAGTAGGCATTGTCGGCGTAAGTGCCGTTCGGATAACTGGCGATGAACTGCTTAAAGGCCAGCGCCGCGTCGCTGTAGCGTCCATCGCGCAGGATGGCCAGTGCGGTATCGTATTCGGCCTTCTCGTCCTGCGGATTCTCGACAACCGCCGCTGCGGGCGCACCGCCGGACGGCGAAAAGTCGAATTCCTGCACCGGCGCAACTTCTGTCCGGGTAGTCACGGGCGGTTCGACCACCGGCGCTGGCGCCAGTGACGGTGACCCCGCCGCGGCAGCGCCGCCGGGCTGCCCGGTCTCCAGCTGCTGCAGGCGACGATCCATGTCCAGGTACTGCTCACGCTGGGAGCGCCGCAAGGCTTCCAGCGCATGATTTTGCACTTCGATATCGCCGCGCAATTGCTGCAGATCGCGCTGCAACTGTTCCACGCGGGTCAGCATATCGATCAGCCCGCGCGCATCCACCTTGCGCTCCAGGCTGTCCAGCCGCTCCTGTACCGAGGGTGCAGCCAGCACCGGCAGAGCGAAGGTAACGGTGGCTGCCAGCGCAGCCACCGTTACACCCTTCAGCCATTTGTTTCCAGCTGTCACCGGCATTACGGATACACGATTTCAACGCGGCGATTCAGGCGCCAGGCGGCTTCGCTGTGGCCTTCGGCAGCCGGCTTCTCTTCACCGTAGCTGACCACGCTGATCTGGCCGGACGGCACGCCGTTCAGTTCCAGTATGCGCTGCACGGACTGACCGCGACGATCACCCAGGGCAATGTTGTACTCGCGTGAGCCACGCTCGTCGGTGTTGCCTTCCAGGGTAATACGCGCACCCGAATTGGCCACCAGGAAACCGGCATGCGCCATCAGGGTGTCCTGGTCGGCAGCGGAGATCTCGGCACTGTCGTAGTCGAAATAAATCACGCGCCGCGACAACGGGCTGTTCGGATCATTCAACGCCGCCATGTCGTAGCTGCCGGCACCGGCCGCACCACTGGTATAAGCACCATCCGCACCGATACCGCGATCTTCCACCGCCACATCACCCTTGGTACCACCCTTGGAACTGCAACCGGCCATAACGGCAACCAGTACCACCAGCAACAAACCGCTCATCGTTAACTTCATCGCATTGCTCCCGGGCAAAAGCCCATTAATCAAGAATAAACAACTGTGAACAAAAACTTCGCTGATCCCGTACTGCGAGCAGGGAACGTCAGATCAAGCCTGTCATCCGTGCCTGGGCGGGAATGACTGGCTCGAGCTTTACCTGCAACATGAACGAAATGCAGCAACGCAAACCGGTCCTGCTACTCCGAAAACGGCGACCACACCGGCTCGCGCACACTGCCCGCCTGCAATGACAGGCGCTGTTTGAAACGCCCGTCCACCGACACCGCCGACAGCACCTCGCGATTCCCCATGGTCGTCGCGTAGATAATCATACTGCCATTGGGCGCAAAACTCGGCGACTCGTCCTGGCTGCCGTCCGTCAGCACGCGCAGGCGCCGGGTCTGTACATCCAAAACCGCGATACGATAACGCCCGGCATCGCCATTCACCAGCGCAATTTTACTGCCATCGGGGGAAACGTCGGCGCCGGCGTTGTACTTGCCCTCAAACGTCAGGCGCTGTGCCTGGCCACCGCTGGCCGGCATGCGGTAGAGCTGGGCAGACCCGCCCCGGTCGGAGGTAAACACCAGGTTTTTCCCGTCCGGCATCCACGCCGGCTCGGTGTCGATCGCGGCGTTGTTGGTCAGGCGCGTCAGTGTACCGCTGGCGATCTCCAGCATATAGAGTTCCGGGTTGCCGTCGCGTGACAGGGTCAGCGCCAGCCGCCGGCCGTCCGGCGACCAGGACGGCGCGCCGTTGATGCCCTTGAAGGAAGCAATCTTGCTGCGTTGCCCGCTGGCAATGGTCTGCAGGTAGATCTCGGCGGTTTTCTTCTCGAACGAGACATAGGCCACCTGGCGCGCATCCGGCGACCAGGACGGCGACATCAGCGGTTGTTGCGAGGTCAGGATGGTCTGCGGGTTGTAGCCATCGGAATCCGCCACCAGCAGGGTATAACGCTTGGCGCTACCGGTACCGCTGGTGGTGATGTAGGCGACCTGGGTATTGAAGGCACCGCGCTCGCCGGTGATTTCCTTGTAAATGATATCGCTGATGTGATGCGCGACCCGGCGAAGATCAGCCCGCGCCCCGGGGATGCTGTAGCCCGCGACCTGCTTGCCGCGGAATACGTCGAACAACTGGAACTGCACGTCGAAGCGATCCGCACCAGCCGGGATGATCTTGCCGATCACCAGGTAATCCACGTTCACCATGCGCCAGTTCTGGAACTGCACCTGGGTCGCCTCGGTCGGATGCGCGACCAGGTCGCGGTCCGGCAACGATTCGAACCGACCGCTGCGATTCAGGTCCGCCGCGACAATGGCGGAGATATTTTCCGGCGGCAAGGCACCAGCGCTGGTCCAGCCAAACGGCACGACAGCAATCGGCACGGCGCCTTCGATGCCCTGGGTGATCTCGATGGTCAGTGCGCCGTGCGCCAGTCCGCTGCCGAACCACAACAGGCCGAGCAGCATGGAAACACGAAACATCCCGAAACCGTCATTCCGGCGCAAGCCGGACAAGTTGGCCGGGCGCAAACCCGGGCGAGCCAGGGCCGGCCTGAAAGACAGGATACGGGGAAGTATCCTGCCATCCAGCGTGGAACCTTCGCATCGGTGAGCGGGACCCCGCTTTCGCGGGGATGACGAATTCAGATATTTCATAAGCTTGTACATAAACAAAATGGTTCCTATCTGCCTGGATTGAATTTGAAATTGATTTCCCGGAAATGATTGAACAGTTCCGGGTCAGTCGGCAACGGCAAGGGTGACGCCTTCAGTACCGCGGACTCCACCGAGCGATCGAATACCGGATCGCCACTGCTCTGGATGACGCTGGCACCCACCACTTCGCCACCCGGTATCAGCCGCACCTTGACCACGCAGACCAGACCTTCCGGGCTGCCCGGCGGGCGTATCCAGTTGCGGTTCACCTTGTCCTGGATATACGGAATGTACTGCGACAGTGCGCTCTGCGCACGTGCCTGCTGCTGTTCCGCCGCCAGTTGCGCCTGCAAGTCCGACTCCGCCTTGCGGCGTGCGGCAGCCTCGGCCTCGGCCTTCTGTTTCGCCGCGGCGGCCGCCTTCTGCTTGGCTTCCGCCGCCGCCTTTTGCTTGGCCTCAGCCGCGGCCTTTTCCTGCGCCTGCTGCGCGGCCTTTTGCCTGGCCGCGACTGCCGCCTTCTGCTTGGCTTCCGCCGCCGCCTTTTGCTTCGCCTCGGCCGCGGCCTTTTCCTTCGCCTGCTGCGCGGCCTTTTGCTGCGCCTGCTGCTCGGTCTTCTGCTTTGCCTCGGCCTGTTTTTTCACCTCGGCGGCGGCCTTTTCGCTGGCCTGCTGTTCGGCCTTGCGCTGCGCATCGGCCTCGGCCTGCTTGCGCTGCTCGATCTGCTTGAGCGGATCCTCCGTCACCAGCTCGGCCTGGATCGGGACGTTGCTGCCGGGCGCGGTCACCTTCGGCGTCCAGTCCAGCCCGACGATCAGCAGCGCCAGCAATACCAGGTGCATCAGCACCGCATAGGCAAAGGCGCGCGGGTTCTCGCGGATCACTTTCAGCATCGCTGCGGCCTAACGCTCCGGCGGCTCGGTTACCAGGCCGACATTGGAAATCTCCGCGCGCTGCAGCAGTACCAGCGCCCCGATCACGGCACCGTAATCCACCGAGTGATCACCGCGCACCAGCACACGCTTGCCGGGCTGGCGGCGCAACACGGCAGCTATATTGTGCACCAGCGTGTCGGCATCCACCGGATCGCCCGGGACATCGCCCACGTTGAGATAGAGCTGTCCGGCGGCATCGACACTGACCACCAGCGGTTCCTTGTCCTGGTCATCCACCGGGTTGGCGTCTGCCTGCGGCAGGTCCACCTTGACGCCCTGGGTCAGCAGCGGCGCCGTCACCATGAAAATCACCAGCATCACCAGCATGACGTCGATGTACGGCACGACGTTGATCTCGGCCATGGGTTTTTTGCGGACTCGATGACGGGCCATGTCTGCTGCTACCGGTTACTCGCTGCGCTCGGGGTGGGCCTGGCGATGCAGGATGGTAGAGAATTCTTCCAGGAAATTGTCGTAGCGGTTGATCAGCCGCTCGACATCGTTGGAATAGCGGTTGTAGGCGATCACCGCCGGGATGGCGGCGAACAGGCCCATGGCGGTGGCGATCAACGCCTCGGCAATGCCGGGCGCGACCATCGACAGCGTTGCCTGCTGAGCATTACCCAGTCCGCGAAACGAATTCATGATGCCCCACACGGTACCGAACAGGCCGACGTAGGGACTGGTGGAACCCACCGTGGCCAGAAACGACAGGTGCGTCTCGAGATCATCGGTCTCGCGTGACAACACCACGCGCATTACGCGTTGTGCGCCTTCCACCACGCTGCGCGAGTCGGTGCCGACCTGTTTGCGCAGGCGCGCGAATTCACTGAACCCGGCCTGGAAAATCCCCGCCATGCCGATTGCCTCGTCCTTGCTGGAGGCAATCTCGCGGTACAGCGTGCCGAGATCACCGCCGGCCCAGAAGCGGTCCTCGAAATCGTCTGCTGCCTCCTGCGCATCGATCAGTGCCGCGCGGCGCCGGAAGATCATGGTCCAGGACACCATGGACACGCCCAGCAACAGCAGCATCACCAGCTTCACCACCACGCTGGCGCCCATGATCAGGTGGAAAAAGGACAGATCAGTCGACATCCGGAAGCTCCTTGACAATGAAATCGGGTAACGGGCGTGGCCGGAACGTAGCGGCATCGAGGCAGGCAATCTTCACCGTACCGGTACACAGCGGCGTGTCCGGCTCGCTACCGCGGGTGATGACCTGGCGAAACGTCAGGCTCGCGCGGCCATGCTGCTGGATTTCGGCAGTGACCTCGAGCAAATCGTTGAACCGTGCCGGCGACAGAAACTCCAGGCTGGCGGAACGCACCGCAAACAGCAGGCCAGTGTCAGTGAGCAGACGATCCTGCTCGAATCCCAACTCACGCATCCACTCGGTCCTGGCGCGCTCCATGAAGCGTAAATAGTTGGCGTAATATACCACGCCACCGCTGTCGGTATCCTCGTAATATATGCGTACCTGCCACTGGAAAACCGCCACCCTGTATACGTCTCCTGTTGACCCTGTCAGGCCGGGAAAATTCCCTGCCATGCACACCGGATCGATCGATCCATCACCGGCGCCGGTTACAGACAGGCTCCAATCATCATGAAACGGCGCATGATTGCAAATGTCGTCGATCAGTGACAGGCAAGACACGGCAGGAAATCGCTGCACAAGTCATCCCACGCAGGCGGGGATCCGGTTACTCGCTGTAACGTTACCGGCTGGATGGTTTGCTGCGCTCACCCTGCGGGCCACCTGTCGGGCGTGCAACGCGCCAGCTGCTTTGGTCCGCTTGTGCGGAAATGACCGGCTTACCGGGAGAGGCCTTGCAGGAAATGCTCCGCTATAGTGCGAGGTTCGACTGCGCGCAACGCTCACCGCAGAACGCGCCCCGGGCCTGGATCGACTTGCGGCGGGCTACTGGGCTTCCCCGTCGGGTTCTGCGTCGAACAGCTGCAGCGATTCCTCCAGCAGGTGCACCGGTGGCTTCAGGCCGCAGTGCAGGTAAGCATTGCGCGTAGCGATACGTCCGCGCGGGGTACGCATGATATAGCCCTGCTGGATCAGGTAGGGTTCCAGCACATCCTCGATGGTGCCGCGTTCCTCGCCAATAGCCGCGGACAGGTTGTCCACGCCGACCGGCCCGCCACCGAATTTCTCGATAATGGTGCTCAGCAATTTCCGATCCTGGCTGTCGAAACCCAGCGTGTCGACATTGAGCATGGTCATCGCCGCATCTGCCACCTGCAGCGTGATACGGCCATCGGCCTTCACCTCGGCATAATCGCGCACCCGCCGTAACAGGCGGTTGGCGATACGCGGTGTCCCGCGGGAACGGCGTGCCAGTTCCATGGCGCCTTCCGCATCGATGTCGATCTTCAGGATGCCGGCTGCACGGCGCAGGATGACGGCCAGGTCGGCCGTGTTGTAAAACTCCAGTCGTTGCACGATGCCGAAGCGGTCGCGCAACGGCGAGGTGAGCAGGCCGGCGCGCGTGGTGGCCCCGACCAGGGTAAAGGGCGGCAGGTCGAGCTTGATGGAGCGCGCCGCCGGTCCCTCGCCGATCATGATGTCGAGCTGGAAATCCTCCATCGCCGGGTAGAGGATCTCCTCCACGACCGGGCTGAGCCGGTGGATTTCGTCGACAAACAGCACGTCGTGCGGTTCCAGGTTGGTGAGCAGCGCGGCCAGGTCACCGGCCCGCTCCAGCACCGGCCCCGAGGTGTGGCGCAGGTTGGCGCCGATCTCGTTGGCGATGATGTGGGCCAGCGTGGTCTTGCCCAGCCCCGGCGGACCGAAGATCAGGGTGTGATCCAGGGCGTCCCCGCGCTGGCGCGCGGCCTGGATAAATATCTCCATTTGTTCAGATACTTGCGGCTGCCCCACGTAATCAGCGAGGCGCTGCGGTCGCACCGTGCGATCGAGGATTTCGTCCTCGCGCAGGCCCTTCGGGGATACCAGGCGGTCAGCTTCGATCATGGGGCGCTAGTGTCCGCGCTGGAACGGCCGGAATCAAGTTATTGCACCATCGACTGCAGGGCCTGGCGGATGATTTCCTCGGAACTGAGCGTCTTGGTGTCGATCAGGCGCACCATGCGGCTGGCCTCCTGGGGTTTGTAGCCGAGGCCGACCAGCGCACTGACGGCGTCTTCGACCGGGCTGCCGATCGTCCGTGGGCGCTGCTGCCCGCTGCCGGCCAGCTCTTCCCCTGCGGCGGATTTTGGCAGGCGGTCGCGCAACTCGATGATCAGCCGCTCGGCGGTCTTCTTGCCGATGCCCGGCAACCGCACCAGCGCATCGGCATCTCCACCCTGCACACAGGCAATGAACTGGCGGCTGTCCATGCCGGACAGGATACCCAGCGCCAGTCGCGCACCTACCCCGTTGACCTTGAGCAGGTTGCGGAACAACTCGCGATCCGCCAGCTGCAGGAAACCGTACAGGGTGTGCGCATCCTCGCGCACCGCGAGATGGGTATGCAGGGTAACCTCCTCGCCCACCGCCGGCAGGTCGTAGAAGGTAGTCATGGGTGCATCGACCTCGTAACCGACGCCCTGCACATCGACCAGCAGGCGTGGCGGCTGTTTGGCGAGGATGCGGCCACGCAGCAGGCCGATCATGACCGTGCCCCGTCGCGCAGGGCCTGCATCGACTGCATGCGCCGGCGGGTCTCGCGGTGATGACCGTGACAGATGGCGACGGCCAGTGCGTCGGCGGCATCGCTGGGCGGTGAGCGTTGCAGGGACAGCAGCACGCACATCATGTGCTGCACCTGTTCCTTGCTGGCGGCGCCGGTACCGACCACCGCCTGCTTGATCTCGCGCGCGGCGTATTCGTCCACCACCACGCCCTGCTGCACACCGGCGCAGATGGCGGCACCGCGCGCCTGGCCCAGCTTGAGCGCGGAGTCGGCGTTCTTGTTGAGAAACACGCGTTCGATGGCCAGTTCCCCGGGCTGGAACTCGGCGATGATGCGGCTGACACCGTCGAAGATGATACCGAGCCGTTCCGCCAGCGCATCGCCGCGGGTGCGGATACAGCCGCTGGCGACATAGCACAGGCGCTGGCCATCCTGGTCAACGATGCCGTACCCGGTAATCCGGGAGCCTGGGTCAATGCCAAGAATGCGCGTCATGTGTGGCGGTGATACCCTCGTTTATCGGGACGTACGCAGACCAGTGACCAGCATCATATAACAGTCATCGTTGCCGCGATGAATAAATGTCGTGAATCTGTGCAGGCCTTGTAATGGCCACGGAATCCACGCAACAACACGGAAAAATAACAAACCTTTCGGCGTGGTTCCGTGGCTGTCACCCATGACGCATGAGGTGTGCTCCTGCCCCTGTCGACGCACCGACAGGAACGGGCCTGGCAGGCAATCTTTTTTTCTGAACACCCTTATGCGCTATCCATGACCGTGGATTTGTTTCCGTGTTGTTGCGTGGATTCCGTGGCCATTATCCGCTTTCAGATTCCGCTCAGGCCAGTTGCGCCAGCACCTGCTCGGAGATGTCCGCGTTGGAATACACCTCCTGCACGTCGTCGAGGTCCTCGAGGCGCTCCAGCATGCGCACCATCTTCTCCGCGTCTTCCAGTTCCAGTGTAATGGTATTGGTCGCGCGCATGGTCACGCCGGCCTGCTCCGGCTCCAGCCCGGCCTGGACCATCGCCTCGCGCACATCGATGAACTGCTCCGGCTGGGTCAGCACGTCAAAGGAACCGTCCTCGTTGGCCTGCACGTCATCGGCGCCGGCTTCCAGCGCCGCCTCCATCAGTGCGTCCTCGTCGCTACCGGACGGATAGCTCAGCACGCCGGTCTTCACGAACTGGAACGCCACCGAGCCGTCGGTGCCGAGGTTGCCACCGACCTTGGTGAAGGCATGGCGCACCTCGGCCACAGTACGGTTGCGGTTATCGGTCATGCAATCGACCATCACCGCCACGCCACCGGGGCCATAGCCTTCGTAGCGCACCTCTTCGAAATTATCCCCGTCCTGCGCACCCGAGCCGCGCTTGATGGCACGCTCGATCGTGTCCCGGGTCATGTTGGCGGTCAGCGCCTTGTCGACCGCCATGCGCAAACGCGGGTTGGCGGACGGATCGGGATCGCCCATGCGCGCCGCCGTGGTGATTTCCCGGATCAGCTTGGTAAACAACTTGCCGCGCTTTGCATCCTGGGCATTCTTGCGATGCTGAATATTCGCCCACTTGCTGTGACCTGCCATGTACGTGCTACCTCACAAAAAACCGAAGTGTCAGTTTATCATTACAAGTAAAACCGACGATAACCACAATCCTGTTTTATATACCCATCCGGCAAAAGATTTGCACTTGCAGCTAGTGCTGGCAAGCGGTCGGTCCAAAACGCGGCGGGTTGATTTCAGTGACCGGGCCGCGCTGCGGCATGCGCAGTAACTGCCGCTGATCCACCATCGGCACTTCGCCTGCGGGCCAGCCGTTCCGCTCAATAACCGCCTCGGCTGTAAAATACCAGACACCTTCGCTGTTCAGCATCAAAATGTAGGTATTCGTATCATCATAAGGAGTCGCATACAGTCCGCAGGGCAACTCCGGGACCATGTCTGCTATGG
>CAJQOV010000152.1 GCA_905480065.1 uncultured Gammaproteobacteria bacterium
TGTCCGGTGGCCAGCAACAACGCCTGTGCATTGCCCGCACCATCGCGGTAAAGCCGGAAGTGATCCTCATGGACGAACCGTGCTCGGCGCTGGACCCGATTGCCACGGCACGCATCGAGGAACTGATGGACGAACTGAGCGAAAACTTCACCATCGTGATCGTCACCCACTCCATGCAGCAGGCCGCGCGCGTATCACAGCGCACCGCCTACTTCCACCTCGGCGAACTGATCGAGGTCGGCGAAACCAAGCGCATCTTCACCAACCCGCGCCACCGTCTGACGGAAGGCTACATCACCGGGCGCTTCGGCTGACGGTCGATACAAGGTCCGGCTTTGCAACACACTCGAACATGCGCCCAGACCAGGCGCATGATGTGACCACCTGTGTAGCGGTTTATGACAACCCGGTGAAACCGGCTGGATATAAACAATAGGGAACAGACCATGTTTTACACGTAAAACATGGTCTGTTCCCTATTGTGCCTGGCTAGCTGTTCTTGTAGCACTCGTTCTGGCGTACGATGTAGCGCGTCAGCTCTACTTGCTGGAAATTCATGTTTCTCAGGATGCGGTGCACATTGCGGACGATGGCGCGCATCACCTTGTAGACCAGGTCACGATCCTGGTCGAGCAAACTTTCCAGCGCACTACGCTCCAGCCGCAACAACTCGCAGTTACCCATGGCGCGCAGGCTGGCGGAATGTTCCACGCCGTCGATAAAGCCGAGTGCGCCGAGGATATCGCCGGCACGCAGGATGTGCAGGCCAACCGGTTCTCCGGAGGCCGCCTGCGTCACGGCTTCCATGTTCCCCTTGACCAGCACGTACAGACAGTCATCCTTCTGGCCTTCCTGGATCAGGTAGGAGCAATCCTTGATTCCGCAACCCGACATCACACTGGCCAGCAGTTCACACTGTCCGTCAGTCAGCTCTTCTCCCAGCGGCGAACCCTTGACCACACCGGTGTTGATTGGCAAGACGGTACAATCAGCGTCGCTCATCTTCGCTCCTCGCTGGCTGCACCGACAGCCAGATCGTGCGCGCATGCGGCCGGCGCGTGAGCACCACGTGCCGCACCATCTGGCCAATCAGTAGCAGCACCCCGGTCGCCAGCACCAGACCGAGCGCATACCCGGTCACCGGCACGCCGGCCGGCATCCCGGCCATGTGCTGCATGCCGTGGTACAGCGCCAGACTGCCAAACAGGGTGTGCAGGAAATAGTCTGTGGAGCCAATCGCAACCGCAATGACCAGCGCAGTCAGCACGAATGGCAACAGGCTGACGAAGTCCACATGCAGCAACTGCGTCCCGGCAACGCCCAGCAGGATACCGGACACGAACAGGGTCATAAAGTAGACCTGGTCGCGCAGTCCGTGATCACCACTGCGCGCCGCCCAGAACCCGGCCACGATGGTAACCAGCAGGTGATCAATACCCGATGCAGGATGCATGAATCCATCCACCAGTCCACTGCCGGAATGCAGGCCGGTGTGCGCTGAGGCCAGCGGCGCAACCAGCAGCAGGACCGCGGCGATGATGTAGTGACAACCGTTTTTCAATGACATGTCTTCTCCACTTGCATTGAGTAATGATTAGCGGACATCTTAACGCACCTTGACCTGAATCAGCTCTTCCCCGTCCGGATCTGTGACATGCACGGCACACGCGATACAGGGATCAAAGCTGTGAATGGTGCGCAGGATCTCGATTGGCTGCTGCGGGTCATGCAGTGTGTGATTGTCAGCCAGGGCCGCCTCGTAGGCACCGGGCTGGCCGGACGGATCACGTGGCCCGGCATTCCAGGTACTCGGCACTACTGCCTGGTAGTTCTTGATCACCTGATCTTCAATCACGATCCAGTGTGCCAGACCACCGCGCGGCGCCTCCATGAAACCGACCCCTTTCGCCGATGCCGGCCAGGTGGATGGGTCCCATAATTTTTCGTTGAAAGTCTTGGTATCTCCGGCCTTGATGTTCGCTATCAGGTTGTTGTACCAGGTCTGCATCATGTCCCCGATCACCTTGGTCTCGAGACCGCGTGCCGCGGTTCGGCCCAGCGTCGAGAACAGCGCAGTTACCGGCACATCCAGCTTGTTGAGTGTCATGTTTACCAGTTCCCTGGTCTGGTCGTGGCCCTTGGCGTACAGCATCAGCACGCGCGCCAGCGGCCCCACCTCCATGGCGTGCCCCTTCCAGCGCGGTGATTTCAGCCAGGAATAGGACTGGTCAACATCCAGTTCGCGATACGGCGGTTTCGGCCCGCTGTAGTTCAGGCTGGTCTCCCCGTCATAGGGATGCAGTCCACCGTCCTTGCCGGTGCTGTAGTCGTAGTAGGAATGCGCCACGAATTCCTGTATTTCATCGCTGGCCGTCATGTCCACTTCGTGGATGGTCGACAGGTCGCGATCCAGGATTGCACCGCCCGGGATCAGGAAGCTGGCCGGATCGCTCATGCCGTGCTCCGGAAAATCACCGAAGGTGAGGAAATTACCCAGCCCTTCGCCGCGCGAACCCCAGTCCTTGTAGAAGCTGGCAATGGCAAGCAGGTCGGGGATGTAGACCTGTTCGACGAACGCGTTCATCTGGTGGATGATTTCCTGCACCTGTGCGAGCCGCTCGGCATTGATGGCAGAATCGGAGTTTAGATCGATCGGACAGGCCACGCCACCGACCAGGAAGTTGGGATGCGGATTCTTGCCGCCGAAAATGGCATGCAGTTTGGCGACATCGCGCTGCCAGGCCAGCGCATCCAGGTAGTGCGCAACCGCCATCAGGTTGGCTTCCGGCGGCAACTTGTATGCCGGGTGCCCCCAGTAGGCCTGCGCAAAGATTCCCAGCTGCCCCGCTTCCACGAAGTTCTTCAGTTTCTTCTGCATGTCCGCGAAGTAACCGGGTGAAGAGCGCGAGTAATTGCTGATCGACTGTGCCAGGTCGGAAGTGGCCTTCGGATCGGCATTCAGCGCCGACACCACATCGACCCAGTCCAGCGCATGCAGGTGATAGAAATGCATGACATGGTCGTGGACATACTGCGCGCCATTCATCAGGTTGCGAATCAGCTGCGCATTCGGCGGGATACTGTAATCCAGCGCATTCTCCACCGCACGGATCGAGGCCAGCCCGTGTACCAGGGTGCAGACACCGCAGATGCGCTGCGCAAAGGCCCAGGCATCGCGTGGATCGCGGCCGCGCAGGATGATCTCGATACCGCGCACCATGGTGCCGGCCGAGTACGCCTTTGCAATGCGGTTGCCATCCATTTGCGCCTCGATGCGCAGGTGGCCCTCGATACGGGTGATTGGATCTACGATAACGCGTTCACTCATAGTGTTTCCCCGTCAATATTGCCGCGCAGCCTTTGATGCGTCGACACAGTTTGTTACTCCAGGTGTGCGGCAATGGTTTCGGTCAGGCTCAGCACCGGGATCTCCATGCCATATTCCTCCAGGCCTTCTTCCAGGTGGATGCGGCAATTGGAACACGCTGACACCAGCGCATCCGGCTTGACCGCGTTGAGCTGTGACTGCTTGCGCCTGAACACCTTCAGCCGCAGTTCAGCGGCACGTTCGTTGGTGCCAACGCCACCGCCGGCACCGCAACACCAGTTCATGGTGCCGGCCTCCGGCATCTCGACAAAATTCTCGGCCACCATGTCAAGCAGGTTGCGCGGCTGTTTCACCACGCCACCACGCCGCGCAATCTGGCAGGGATCATGATAGGTCAGCTTTTGTGTTTCCTTGCTGCCGAGCTTGATACGTCCCTGCGCGCGCAACTCATCAAGCAGTTCGAGAATATGCACCACCTTGAAATCGAACGGCTTGCCGACCAGGTTGGGGCCTTCCCAGCGGATCGCGGTGTACGCGTGCCCGCATTCCGGGCTAATGATGGATTTGACCTGCAGTTTCGCTGCCGCATCGACGATGCGCTGCACCAGCTCGGCGGCGATATCGGATACACCGATCTGGATCCCGCTGTTGGTGGCTTCGAAGGACTGCGAGGACAGGGTCCAGCTGACACCGGCCTTGCGGAAAATCTTCGCAATCGCCCCGATGAACTCGGGAAAGTTCATGATCTCCATGGACGACAACAGCAACAGGTAGTCGGCACCGGTGACATCCACCGGTATGCTCAAACCGGTTTCCTGTTCGACATTGCGGATCTGCGCCTGCAGTGCGGGATACTTGACACCCATCGGACTGCCGGTCGTGACCGCACGCCTGGTCGCACTGACCAGCCCCTCCGGTGCATGTCCGGCCACCGCCATGCCCTCACGCATCTTGCGAATCATGTAGGTGATGTCGTTACCGACCGGGCAGACCATGGAACAGCGCCCGCACAGTGTGCAGCTGTCATAGACCAGCGGTTCCCATTTGTTCAGTTCCGCATCGGTCACCGGCCTGCTCAGGCCAAGGGCCTTCGCAGTGCGACCCCAGAAGGTGTACTCCTGCTGCCAGACCCGCCGCAGCGGCTCCAGCTTGTGAAT
Source organism: uncultured Gammaproteobacteria bacterium (assembly GCA_905480065.1). Classification (GTDB taxonomy): domain Bacteria; phylum Pseudomonadota; class Gammaproteobacteria; order UBA9214; family UBA9214; genus UBA9214. The sequence continues at coordinate 4,486 of CAJQOV010000152.1, forward strand.
CGGCGTATAGACCGGGTCGCCGGTCTCGGTAAAAAACAGGCAGGCCTCCGCACACAGGCCACAACGCACGCAGCTGCTGAAGAAGGCGGCGACCGGCGCGTCGATCTGTTCCTTGAATGCGTGAATGCCCCGTTCCAGGCTTGCGCTCATGCGTTCACCCCCTTGCGACCGGCCATCGCACCGTTGTAGTAACGCGCCATGACCAGCGTGAACGCGTGCATGAGCTTGGTAAACGGGAACGCCACCATCAGCAACTCGACGCTGGCGATGTGCAGAGCCATCAGCATTGGCGGGGTCAACCCGATGCGATGAAAGGCGAGATACCCCGTCAATACCGGCAGAAACGTCAGCAGCCAGGCCAGGTAGTCGGAACTGCGCGACAGGTAACGCATCACCTTGTGGCTGATGCGATGCAGCAATACCGCCAGCAGGGTGATCATGGTCACGACGGTTACCGCATCGATAAACTGGGTTGGCAGGGACGGCCAGTACACTCCGAACACGTCATGCAGGAACAGGATGTGTGGTGCAAAGAAGAACAATGCCAGGAAGATCCCGAAGTGAAAGATATAGCCGGCAACCACGTTGAAGGTCGAGCGCTGCAGTGTGCCCCGGTCCGGTACGCTGCGACTGAAGATCGTGCGCAGACCACCGGCCAGCGCGGATCCGCGCGCCGCGGCAAGATCCTGCTTGCGGCCGAGTACCAGGATTTCCAGGATGCGCACTACTACACCGATCACGAAGACCACCGTCGCGAACTGCAATGCCGGTCCGCGTATCCACATGAGTAACTCGGCAGCGGACATGATCAGCCTCCCTTGTCCAGGTCATCGATACCGACCTTGCTGTGGGTTTGCTGCAGGCGGGTGCGCTTGGCCCGGTTCAGCGCCCCGAGCGCGACACCGGCTGCAGCACCCGCGCCGATCGCATAGACGGCGGTACGCGAGATATCACCGGTCGGCGTGGAGATCGCCTTGTAAAAACCACCGCCGTCCCAGAAATCCGGTTCCGAGCAACCCAGGCAGGGATGACCGGACTGGATCGGGAAGCTGGTGCCGTCGTTCCACTTGGTGGTGGCACAGGCGTTGTAGGTGGTCGGACCCTTGCAGCCGAGCTTGTACAGGCACCAGCCCTTTTTCGCCCCTTCATCATCGAAGGTATTGGCGAACAGGCCCTTGTCGTAAAACGGCCGCCGGTAACAACGGTCGTGAATACTCTGGCCATAGAACGCCAGCGGACGTCCCAGGCTGTCCAGATCGGGAATCTTGCCGAAGGTCAGGAAATGCGCCAGCACCCCGGTAATCACCACCGGGATCGGCGGACAACCCGACACGTTGATGATCGGCTTGCTGCTGATATCGGTATGGGCAGCCTGTGCAGCAGCATCGGCGGCAAAGGTGTTCGGCGTGCGATTGCCGTATTCCCTGATGAAGGCGGCTACCGATAATGCACCGGTCGGGTTCGGGTTGGCGTGCGGAATACCGCCGAATGCCGCGCAACTGCCGACCGAGACAATCGCCGCCGCACCGGCCGCCGTTTCCAGCAGCATATCCATGTTGCTGATACCGGCGATGGTGGAATAGCCCGGATCGCCGACCGGGATCGAACCGTCCACCACCAGGATGTAATTGCCCCAGTTCTCCTGCATGGCCGCCGCGCGGGCCGCTTCCGCGGCTGCGCCGGAGGCGGCCTGCAGGGTGTGGTGATAGTCCAGCGAAATGGTATCGAAGATCAGCCCTTCCACAGTCGGCGAGTGCGAGCGCGTCAGCGACTCGGTACAACCGGTACATTCCTGGAACGACAGCCAGATCACCGAAGGCCGGCGCGCCCGTTCCAGCGCCTGCGCGATTATCGGCACCATGGAAGGAGGCAGCGCCATCAGCGATGCGGTGGCTGCACAGAATTTCAGAAATCCGCGCCGCGATATACCGCGTGCGCGTAATGCTTCACCTATGCTCTGGTCTTTTGGCACCGGACTTCTCCTCTGTATGCGTTATTCCTGCAGCCGCGAATCCAGCGCCTGCAACCCGACCCGGATATCTTCCTGCTGTGACCTGACCAGCGGCGGGACCATGCACACCTCGATATACCGGCCGATGACCTCTCCGTCCTGGTTGCGATGCAGGCTCATCCACACGCCCGGATAGCGGGTCTCGAAAATCTCGCTCGGACCGAGCGCCGACAACCGCACCTGTACCTCACCGCGCCCGAGTGTCTCGGCAATGCGCTCTTCCTCGCCGGGTCCGAGCGGGATAGCGCGCAGGTCGATCACGCTTTCCGCACCACTGGCAAGCAGCTCCTGCACGGCATGGCGCACCTCGTGCAGCAACGGCCCCACGTTCCCGGTCGCGACACTCCCGGGGGTGGCCTGGCAGGAATCTTCAGTGTGGATCTGCATGCTGCTTACCCCGCAACGGAAACAGCGCGGGACCTGGCCCGCGCAAACGGAGAAC
>CAJQOV010000153.1 GCA_905480065.1 uncultured Gammaproteobacteria bacterium
CGGGCGATGCACCGGTATTGAAGAACCGCGTTAACGCCTGGCTGCGCCAGCATCCCGATGTGCTGGCATTTTGCTCTGCGCAGGTGCGTGATGGCGGTACCGGCGCACTGTATGTACTGTTGCGTGCCGCCGGCAAAAAATGATTGCGCCGGCAAGCCCGCCTCCGCACACGCAGGGGCACTTCCGCACAATTCAGGGAACGCATAGAGTCGATCGCGGACGATGACCGCTCCTGCACAGCCAGACACATATGCGGGAGCGCTTGTCAGGCAGGATCAGGGCAACGAGGTGTATCGAGCATGACTGCAAACCGCTACCCGGCTGTATGTTCCGTCACCAGTTCGCGCAGCACACTGGTCGCATAGCAACCAGCCGGTAAACTGAATTCCAGTACCAGCACCCCTGGCTGTGGCCACTGCCAGCACAGACCAGCCACTGGCAGGCGCAGCGCACGCCGTTCCTGGCGCAAGCCGGCGGCGGCCAGTCCGGCCATGAAGTCCGCGTAATCCGACAACACGGCAGCTTCCAGTTCCCGGCATGCGCCCTGCACCGGGCTGTCCCCCTTGCCGAACAGCGGCCCGGTGGGATGAATGTCCTGCTCCGCGACACGCTGCGCGATACCGGCATCAGCGGGCTCTGCAATAAAGAAGCTGTGACTGCCAGCCAGTTGCATGGCGTCGCCGGGCAGCGCCCGGTCCCAGCTGCCATCCGACACGCGCCGCGACAGGACCGCGTTGAACAGCAGGGAACGCGCGGCCGAGAGCGCCAGGCTGCGCCGGTTGCGCGACAGCTTCATGCGCGGGTTGCGAAACAGCTGGGCAGCAGTCTGCAGGTTGCTGCCAGCGATGCCGAAGCGCTGCATGCCGAAATAGTTCGGCACCCCGCTGTCCCTTACCCGCTCCAGTAACGACTGCAGGCGTGACAGGTCGCCACTCACCGCACGTACCGTGATGCAGAAGGAATTGCCGCGCAGTGCACCACGTTGCAGTTTGCGCGAATGCCGGGCATGACGCAGCACCGTAACCGTAGCGCAATCAAGCGCCGCCCAGTCCGGCTCGGCCCGCCCCGGCAGGTGCACCGAGAACCACTGTTCGGTCACCGCGTTGCGGTCTTTCAGGCCGGCATAACTGATGTCGCGCGGGTGCACACCGGCATGGCGTGACAGCAGGCCGGCAACGTGATCGGTGTTTTCGTTACGTTTGCGGATCCACAGCCAGGTATGTTCACCCGCGCCATCCGGCTCCAGTAACGGCAACTCGCGCACCTGGAAATCTTCCGCACTTGCACGCAACTCGCCACTGACCGGTGCGCCACCGAAGGCAAAAGCCAGCGCGGGGAGGGACGGGGCAGACATATCCGGTGTTGTGGTCGCTTCAGTCTTCCAGCAACACCACGGCGAAGGCGGCGATACCCTCGCCCCGGCCGGTAAAACCGAGATACTCGGTGGTGGTAGCCTTGATGTTGACCTGGTCTGCAGTCACACCGAGGTCAGTGCTGATGTATTCACGCATCGTGCCGATGTACTGCGCCAGTTTCGGTTCCTGCGCCACTACGGTGAGGTCCGCGTTGAGCACGCGATAGCCTTCTGCCCCGACCATGGCGAAGGTCTTGCGTAACAGCACGCGGCTGTCGATATCACGCCATTCCGGATTACCGGGAGGAAAGTGCTGGCCGATATCACCCAGCCCGGCCGCACCCAGCAAGGCATCGCACAGCGCATGCAACAGCACATCGCCATCCGAGTGCGCCTCCATGCTGCGCGCATAGGGAATATTCACACCACCCAGCACCAGGTTGCCACCCTCCCTGAAGGCGTGTGCATCGATACCCTGCCCGATTCTCATGTGCCCTGCCTCGTCCGCAAGTAGAATTCCGCCAGCGCCAGGTCGGATGGCAGGGTAATCTTGATGTTGTCACGCTGCCCCTGCACCATCCGCGGGGCATGGCCGGCGCGCTCCATGGCAGCGGCCTCGTCGGTGACCAGCTCCCGGTCATTGATCGCCGACTGCAGTGCCTGCCGCAACAGGCCAATACGGAACATCTGCGGTGTCAGCGCATGCCACAGGCCTGCACGCTCCACCGTACCGGTTACCTGCAGTTCGCTGTTCACGCGCTTCATGGTATCGGCTACCGGCACACCCAGCAATCCGCCGTGCGGATGACCGGCCAGCGTCCCGATCAGTTGACGGATATCCGTAACCCGCACGCAGGGACGCGCGGCATCGTGTACCAGCACCCAGTCATCGTCAGCGGCGGAAAATCCGGCCAGCGCGGCCAGCCCGTTCAGCACCGAGTGGCAACGCTCACTACCACCGCTGGTGCTGGTGACCGGCTGTTCAGAATAACGTGCCTGAAGCTGTGGCCAGCGGCTGTCGTCTGCAGCGACCACCACCACGATACCGGCCAGCTCCGGACAACCCAGCAATGCATCAAGCGCGTGTTCCAGCACGGTCTGCGAACCCAGCGCCAGATATTGCTTGGGAAGATCCGTCCCCATGCGCCGGCCCGCGCCGGCAGCCGGCACGACAGCCCAGTACTTGTGTTGCCGGCCACTCACGTCACTGTTGTCCGGGAAAATGGCAGGACTGTCGCCCGGCATGCGCGCTACTCCTGTACAGGGGGCTATTCGACGATCTGGTAGTAGGTCTCGCCGCGCTTGATCATGCCAAGATCCTCGCGTGCGCGTTCTTCAATCGCATCGTGCCCCTGTTGCAGGTCGAGCACCTCGGCATTCAGCGCATCGTTGCGTTCGCGCAGGTGAATATTTTCCTCGCGCTGCGCCTCTACCTCCCGATGCAGCTGCCATACGTCCGGCAGACTGCCATTGCCGAACCACAGCCGGTACTGCAGGTAGACCAGCAACAACAGCAGCACGACGACCAGCTTATTCATGTTATGCGCCGCGCCCGGCCACAGCGCCCGGTAGCTGCTGGACTCATCCGGCCAGGTGGCGGAATGCAGCACGCCCGGCATAACTGGCCTGCTCGCCGAGTTCATCCTCAATGCGCATCAGCCGGTTGTACTTGGCCACGCGGTCCGAGCGTGACAGCGAGCCCGTCTTGATCTGCGTTGCCGACGTCGCCACCGCGATGTCGGCGATGGTAACGTCTTCGGTCTCGCCGGAACGGTGTGAAACCACGGCACTGTAACCGGCATCGGCGGCCATACGGATGGCTTCCAGGGTCTCGGTCAGCGTGCCGATCTGGTTTGGCTTGATGAGGATGGAATTGGCAATCTTTTTCTTGATGCCCTCGCGGAAAATCGCGGTGTTGGTCACGAACAGGTCGTCGCCGACCAGCTGCAGCTGGTCACCGAGTCGCTCGGTGTGATATTTCCAGCCATTCCAGTCGCTTTCGTCGAGACCATCCTCGATACTGATGATCGGGTACTGCCTTACCCAGTCGGCCAGGTAGTCGGTAAACTGCTCGGCCGTGAACTCGCGACCTTCCGAGGCCAGCACGTATTTGCCGTCCTTGTAAAATTCCGAGGCCGCGGCATCCAGACCCAGGTAGATGTCCTTGCCAGCGCTGAAACCGGCCTTGGTTATGGCCTCGAGAATTACTTCGATGGCCGCCTCGTTGGAGGACAGGTCCGGCGCAAAACCGCCTTCATCTCCCACCGCGGTATTCAGGCCACGCGCATGCAGCACACTTTTCAGCGCATGAAACACTTCCGCACCATAACGTACTGCTTCACTCAGGCTGTCTGCGCCGACCGGCAGGATCATGAATTCCTGCAGGTCGACGCTGTTATTCGCATGCGCACCACCGTTGATGATGTTCATCATCGGCACCGGCATCTGCAATGGAGCGCTGCCACCCAGGTGGCGATACAGTCCAACCCCTGCCGCGCGTGCCGCTGCGTGCGCGCTGGCCAATGACACCGCCAGTATGGCATTGGCACCCAGCAGGCTCTTGTTGGGCGTACCGTCGAGCCGGATCATGGCGCGGTCAATTTCGTCCTGTGCATTCACATCCATTCCGACGATGGCCTTGCGCAGTACCGTGTTGACATGATTGACCGCCTGCCTGACACCCTTGCCGCCGTAGCGACTGTTGTCGCCATCGCGCAGCTCGACTGCTTCGCGCTTTCCGGTAGAGGCGCCGGAAGGAACGGCAGCGCGACCGCTGACCCCGCTGGCCAGCGTGACCTCCGCTTCGACCGTGGGATTACCGCGTGAATCAAGAATCTCGCGCCCGACTACCCCAGATATTTCCGTCATTATTACCTCTTAAATAAATGAGTTATAGTTACTTTGGAGAGATCGGTTTAATCTTTACAGCAGGCTGCTTTCCGCCAGCTCACCGGCCTTGATGGTGGCGTCGATGGCCTGCAGCGTGGTCAGCAGCTCACGCATGCGTCCCAGCGGCCAGGCATTGGGGCCATCACTCAGTGCCTGTGCCGGGTCCGGGTGGGTTTCCATGAAAATACCGGAAATACCGGCAGCGACCGCGGCGCGCGCCAGTACCGGCACGAATTCGCGCTGGCCACCGGACTTGTCGCCCTGCCCGCCGGGCAGTTGCACCGAGTGCGTCGCATCGAATACCACCGGCACTCCGCAATCACGCATTACCGCCAGTGCACGCATGTCCGACACCAGGTTGTTGTAGCCAAAAGAGGCGCCGCGCTCACAAACCATGATCTGTTTATTGCCCGTCGCCAGCGCCTTGTCGGACACGTTCTTCATGTCCCACGGGGACAGGAACTGGCCCTTCTTGATATTGACCGGTTTGCCCTGGCGCGCAACATTCTGGATAAAATTGGTCTGGCGACACAGGAACGCCGGGGTCTGCAGCACGTCGACCACGGCAGCGACTTCCTCCAGCGGTGTGTCTTCGTGCACGTCCGTCAACACCGGCACTCCGATCTGCGCCTTTACCGTGGCCAGGATGCGCAGGCCCTCATCCATGCCCGGCCCACGGAAACTTTTGTAGGAGGAACGGTTCGCCTTGTCAAAAGAGGACTTGTAAATGAACGGTATGCCCAGTGCATCGGTCATTTCTTTCAGTTGTCCGGCCGTTTCCACGGCCATGGTCTCGCTTTCGATCACGCAGGTACCGGCAATCAGGAACAGGGGGTGATCCAGCCCGGCCTCGAAATGACAAAGTTTCATAAAGCTTTCCGTATCATGGCGGTAACGTGCTCAGACATCTGCACTGGCAGCGACCCGTGGCACCAGCTCGCCGTTCTTGCTGGCCATGGCTGCCGCGACGAACCCGGTGAACAGCGGGTGTCCATCACGCGGGGTTGAGGTGAATTCGGGATGGAACTGGCAGGCAAAGAACCACGGATGATCTGTCAGCTCGACGACCTCCACCAGCCGGCCATCGATCGAGGTACCGGACAGGACCAGCCCGTGCGCTTCCAGCGTCTCGCGATAGTTGTTGTTGAATTCGTAGCGATGCCGGTGACGCTCGGTTATCACGTCACGCCCGTACAGCCGGTGTGCCAGGGTACCGGGCTGCAGCCGGCACTTTTGTCCGCCCAGCCGCATGGTGCCGCCCAGGTCGGATGCTTCGCTGCGCTGTTCGCGGCCACCATCCTCACGCTGCCATTCGGTAATCAGCGCAATGACCGGATGTGCGGTGGTCTTGTTGAATTCCGTGGAGTGCGCACCTTGTAGTCCGGCGACATGACGTGCGAACTCGATCACCGCAACCTGCATGCCAAGGCAGATGCCGAGGTAGGGAATGTTGTTTTCCCGGGCATAGCGCACCGTTGCGATCTTGCCTTCGACACCGCGTTCGCCGAACCCGCCCGGCACCAGGATGGCATGCGCGCCCGCCAGGATGCCGGTGCCATTTATCTCGATGCTCTCGGAATCAACGTAGCGAATGTTTACCCTGGTGCGGGTATGAATACCGGCATGAATCAGCGCTTCGGACAGCGACTTGTAGGACTCGGTCAGGTCTATGTACTTGCCGACCATGGCAATCGTCACTTCGCCGTGACGCTGCTCGATGCCGGCCACCACTTGCTGCCACTCGGTCAGGTCAGCAGGGCCACACTCGATGTGCATCTTCTCGACCACGATATCGTCGAGCTGCTGGTCATGCAGCAGCAGCGGGATCTTGTAGATGCTGTCGACATCCACGGCAGAAATCACCGCGCGTTCCTCGACATTGGTGAACAACGCGACCTTGCGGCGTTCGGATGGCGGCAATGGCCGGTCGGAACGGCACAGCAGGATATCCGGCTGGATACCGATGGAGCGCAATTCCTTCACCGAGTGCTGGGTCGGCTTGGTCTTGATCTCACCGGCCGCTGCAATATACGGCACCAGTGTCAGGTGCATGTACAGGGTGCGTTCCCGACCCAGTTCCACGCCCATCTGGCGGATGGCCTCCAGGAACGGCAGCGATTCGATGTCACCGACCGTGCCACCGATCTCGACCATCGCGATATCGGCATCCCCGGCTCCCTTGCGGATGCTTTCCTTGATCTCGTCGGTAATGTGCGGGATCACCTGCACAGTGGCACCCAGGTAGTCGCCGCGACGCTCCTTGCGGATCACGCTTTCGTAAATCTGGCCGGTGGTGAAATTATTGTCCTTCGTCATGGTGGTACGGACGAAGCGCTCATAATGCCCGAGGTCGAGGTCGGTCTCGGCGCCGTCATTGGTGACGAACACCTCGCCGTGCTGGAACGGGCTCATGGTGCCCGGGTCCACATTGATGTAGGGATCGAGTTTGAGCAGCGTGACCTTGAGTCCACGCGTTTCCAGTAACGTGCCCAGCGAGGCCGATGCGATGCCCTTGCCCAATGAGGACACCACACCACCGGTGATAAAGATAAATCGGGTCATTGATTACCTGGAAAACGGCTGCGGCGTATGTGCCGCGGGACGGGAGTAAACGTTACCAGATTGAGGCAGACACCTCAATTACTCTCGCTCGGTCATGCACCCGGTGGTGGCACCGGTAATCCATGTTGCTGCCAGTGAATCTGCACGCCAGGCTCGTCGGGTTGCGCCTGGAACGGTTCGCACACCCACAGTCCGGCCACCGCGGCCAGCTCGCCACCGATAAAGATCAAGGGAATACGCGTGCGTACCCAGGGCGGGATACCCCGTTCCTGGAATAATTTTCTGAGTTCATGGTGGCCGTTGCGTCCGGCTGGTCGGCAGCGTTCCCCGCCTTGCCGCCAGCCAACCCGCACGCCATCGGACCCCAGCAGACTTTGCCGGATCCCCTGCCCCTGTCCCGGCACGGCCACCAGCACACCGCCATCGCCCGGCAGGGCCAGCGCTGCGTCCAGCATCCAGGGTAATGGTAGCCGGGCCGGCACCGCTGTCGTGTCCCGGCGCAGCAGGTACAAGCGGGTACGGTAGCGACGCAACTCGTACTCACCCCAGCGCACGCACGGCTCCGCATCGACGCGACTGCCGAGCATATCCACGGTAATCCGCGCCAGCACCGCCCGCGAGGGTGCCGTCCCGGTGCTTCCACGCAACCAGCGGCGCAGTGCATTGCGCTGGCGTGCCGGCGTCAGCTGCTGCAGCGCCGGGACCAGCAAGGTGGCACCGTCCCCGACCAGTGCGGCGAGATCGGCATCGGCCAGCTCATCCAGCAAATGCGCCGCCTCGGCCTGGTTGGCGGCACTGCGGGCCAGGCTACGGCTCAGCCGCGGCCAGCGTTCGCGCAAGCTGTCCAGCACGCGATGGCGCAGGAAGTTGCGGGTAAACGCCGTATCTTCATTGCTGGGATCCTCGATCCAGCGCAGCTGCTGCATCCCGGCGTAGTGCCGCAACTCGCTACGCGTAAACGCCAGTAGCGGCCGTAACAGGCTGCCATGGCCAAATGCAGTGTACCCCGGCATTGCAGCCAGGCCGTGCACACCACTGCCACGCAGCAGCTGCAACAGCACCGTCTCGGCCTGGTCGTCCTGATGCTGGGCCGTGAGCAGGCAATGTCCCGGCGGCAGCCACTGCGCCAGTGCCTGGTAGCGTGCCGCACGGGCAGTCGCCTCCGGGCTCTCGCCGCGGCCGGCAACGGCATCCACCGGCAGGATGGCGAGCGTCACGCACAGTGCATGACAGACCGCCGCGCAATGCGTCTGCCAGTCGTCGGCCGCGGACTGCAGCCGGTGATTGACATGCACGGCCGACACCGGCACACCGTGCCGCGCACGCAGTCGTACCAGCGCGTCCAGCAAAACATGGGAATCAAGACCGCCGCTGTAGGCCACCACGTAACCGGCCGGGCGCGGATGTGCCAGCAACTCGCTGCAGAGGGAATCAGGGGAGAATGACATCGCGATACCATGTTGCCAGCCGGGATGTCACGCGACGCCCGGGGCTCGCGCCACGCGTGGCATGACAATCCAGCTCACTGCTAGCGTTCGGTGAATTGACCGTAGGCCATGAGTCGCTTGTAGCGTTGTTCAACGAGCTTGTCGAGCGACTTGCTGCCCAGCTTGCGCAGGCACTCGTTGAGTACCTTGCGGATATTCTCGGCGGCTGCATCAACATCGCGATGCGCACCGCCCAGCGGCTCATCGATGACCCGGTCGACCAGGCCCAGCTCGCTCAGGCGCGTGGAAGTTATACCGAGCGCCTCGGCGGCATCGGAGGCCTTTTCCGCACTTTTCCACAGAATGGATGCACAGCCTTCCGGTGAAATCACCGAGTAGGTGCTGTACTGCAGCATCAGCGTCTGGTCGCCCACGCCGATGGCCAGCGCGCCGCCGGAACCACCCTCGCCGATGACCGTGCAGATGATCGGGGTTCGCAGTCGCGCCATCACCATCAGGTTGCGCGCAATGGCCTCGCTCTGGCCACGCTCTTCCGCCCCGATACCCGGGTATGCGCCCGGGGTGTCAATGAAGGTAAGCACCGGCAGACCAAAACGCTCGGCCATCTGCATCAGGCGCAAGGCCTTGCGGTACCCTTCCGGACGCGGCATGCCAAAATTGCGCAGCAGTTTTTCCTTGGTGTCACGGCCCTTCTGCTGGCCGATTACCATCACCGGGGCACCCTCGAACCGGGCCACTCCACCGACGATCGCATGATCATCGCCATAATGGCGATCGCCATGCAGCTCCTCGAAATCGGTAAACAGCCGGATAATGTAGTCCATGCAGTAGGGGCGCTGCGGATGCCGCGCCAGCTGGGAGACCTGCCACGATGACAGGTTGGAGAAAATCGTTTCGGTCAGCGTGCGGCTTTTTGCCTTGAGCTTTTCGATTTCCTCGCTGATATTGACGTCGGATTCGCCACTGACGTAATGCAGCTCGTCGATCTTCGCCTCGAGTTCGGCGATGGGTTGCTCAAAGTCGAGAAAATTTAAATTCATGCTCAATGTCCGTAGTCTACCGATACGCGATCAGATCCGACGAGACCGCGCAGGCCTTCCACCAATTCTTCGCTGGGTCTCACATTCCACGCGGGGTCCAGCGTTAATTGGGCGTTGGCATCTTCTCTCGAATAATCGATCACCACGGGGCAACTTCCCGCACGATAGCGACCGAGGAGGTTT
>CAJQOV010000154.1 GCA_905480065.1 uncultured Gammaproteobacteria bacterium
CGCACGCAACAGCAGCGCAGCCTTGCGGGCAGCCACCTTGCCGCCACCGACCAGCAGGCAGGCGCGGCCTTGTACTTTCAGGAAGATGGGCAAGTAATCCATGTTTGATCCGTATTATTTGTTAGCCAGTAACGGCTTCAGACCGCCGGCAGAATCCAGTGCCGAGAGGTCATCATAGCCGCCGATGTGCCGGTCATCGATATAGATTTGCGGGACAGTCCGGCGTCCGGTCAGTCTCACCAGCTCCTGGAATCCGCCCGGCAGCTGGTCAATGAATATCTTGTCAATCCTGGTCACTCCCCTGGCCTTGAGCAGCATCTCGGCACGCACACAGTAGGGACAGAAGGCGGTACAGTACATACGAATCTCAACCATGCTTGTTACCTGCAGTTACAGGTTCCTCAAAACGCCAATCTGTTGCTGCACCGGTTCAATCAATGGCCGCAGCTTGGTGCGCATGACCGTACCGATCGCGTCCGTGCGCGAAAATACCGGGTCGAGCGCGGGCTCGTCCAGCAGAGAGAGGAACAGCATGGCGCGGATATGATGCACAGACTCGGGAACTGCCTGCAACAACACGGCCAGCTCATTGACAGAATCATCATTGAGCAAGGCGTCAACTTGCTGCTCGATTGCTGCTATCGCGGTATAGCGCTTTCCCCCCAGTGGCAAGGTTGCGGAGTACGCCGCGACAGCGTGCATCAGTTCCACCATGACATCCTGGTTGGCCGGCTTCCTGAGCACCGCTGCAACACAGGCAAGGAAATTCTGACCGGCGGGGCTCAACAGGCGGCAGTACTGCAATGCATACGGATTACCCGCTTCCAGCAATGCAGCAAGATCCTCGCGTGCGGCATTCCAGTACGGGTTCGCTGGCTGCCCGTCGGGCAGGCTATCCGGCTGGGACTGCAGAAATCCGACAAAGTAGGCGTTCTTGTGGTGTCCTTTTTCCCACAGTCGCTGACGTTCTTCGGGACTGACGAGCTGCCCTTGCAATACCAGGCGCACTGACCGGATCTGGTCACGGGCCTCTTCCTCGAAAGGCAGGAATTCAATCAGAAATGCGGCCAGTTCCTGCCCCATGCGACCATCCACCACAGCCGGCTGGCGCAACATGCAGCGGGCATTCTCCGCCGTCTGGGAGGCCCACCATGCGCGCCGGGCCAGCTCATCGGTAATGCCGGTGGCATTCACCACCGCCACAACAGCCTCGGGCTCACCCAGCAGCAGCAGGGATTCCAGTATCCCGTCACGCGCCTGTCCCATGCGTGTCCAGCGCTTCAGGTAGACCGGGTACCCGCCCGGTGAACCGAGCACGTGGCTGGACAGGGTTTCACGCACCAGCCGTAAGTAGGACTCGTCGCGAGTGTTGGGATTCAGGCGGATTTTTGCCTCGCCCTTGTCCGACAGTGCATGGAGCACCATCTTCGACTCGTCAATACGCACCGCCCTGAGGTTGCCGGCGAGCAGCACATTGATGCGCAGTGCATCTTCCGCGGTTAATTCCATGACGGCCCGGCAACAGCGGTACGAATCCGGATCACATATCGAAACCGGCGAGGGCATACAACCGGCGTGCTTCTTCGGGGTTCTTCTCTACGCCGTTGCCTTCCTGGTACATCAGCGCCAGCGTAGTCAGCGAACCGGCCAGCCCCTGGTCAGCGGCCTTGCGAAACCATTCCGCCGCCCTGGCGCTGTCTTGATCGACGCATTCGCCTTCCAGGTACATGAATCCCAAACCGTGTTGCGCAATCGCATAGCCCTGCTCGGCTGCGGCCTTCATCATCTTGAAGGCGAGCAACTCGTTGCGGACCATACCCAGTCCGTTTTGACACATGATGGCAACCCGATGCTGCGCATCCGCATCGCCGGCATCCGCGAGCGGAAACAGCAGGCGCATGGCCAGAGAGAAATTCTTGGCCTCGAATGCCGCCAAACCGCTGCTGTAATCCTGGTCGTTATAATCGTTTGCCATGGGCCACCTTTTGCGCCAACGCGCGGGTAAGATTTGGTACCGAACTGAACAATGCCCGCTATCCTAATCACTCGGGTCCGCGGATCGAATACCTCTAAAGAGAGAATATTACGGAGATTCATATGGATACCGAACAAAATGCAGGCACTTCCCGCTCTCCCCATCGGGATATACGGAGGGTCATATACCCTGCTGTATACTCCTCGGCCTCAGCGTTTAGTCCAATTGAAACAAAGAGCTAGCAACCGCGCATGGCGGCACGAATGACCGGCGGCAGGGATACCTACGGGTCAGCGCCGGCGTGTCGCATTGCTGCACGAGGATAATCCCGGCAACACCTGACACTTTTACAACCTAAACAAAACCCAGACAGCAAGAGGTAGCAACGATGAACCAGGAATACTACAAGGCAGTCACCAAGATGGAAGAGATGGGTATTGACCCGGAATACATTCAGGGCTGGCAGGGCGGCTACTTGCTGAACCCGGAGCGTGAAGAACAGCGTGTTACAGAAGCCTATTCAGCCGGCTATGAAGATGGCAAGGCCCGGAATACGGACAATTTTGCCGACTGGAAGAAATAGTCACTGACGGCACTGCGGAAAAAGGCGGGCCAGTCCCGCCTTTTTCTAGTCCGCGGCAGTCGTAAACAAATCCCGCAATGCCCTGCCCAGCGGCTTGAGCGCCTCCGGTACCTCGACATCCATCACCTGATCGGTGATCCACTTGTTGTCCTTCTCACCCATTACCGCGCGCACCTGTTCACCAAAATAACGCTTCATCGCATATCCCGGCATATTGTCAGGCATGGGAAATTCCGCGTAATCGGCGGTCCGCTCGTTGAGTAGACCGATCAGCGCGGTTTTATATTCTCCCTTGCCCTGTGCGTCGGTGCGATTTTCCTGCATCTGGCTGGCCAGGTGCTGCGCCAGCACGGTAATGAACTCCTGCCGCTCTTCATGTTCCAGCGCTTCCGCCTTCATACGATCGACAATGTGCAGCAGAAAGGCCAGGAACTCGGCCATGACATCCAGACGTTGTGCATTGGTGTCAGTCTGGAAGCCCTCATTCTCGAGGTTGAGCGTACCCTGCTGGGCGATCCGCCACAGGATGAACGCTGCCGCACTGCCAATTTCGGTCAGGCTGCGTTCACGCCCCTTGTTACTCCACTTGCTCTTGACTCTCACGCCACGCTCCCGCCGTCACCGGCAGCTGAATCAGCACATTCTGGCTACCCCTGGTGGGCCATGCTAGCATAGAAAAATCAGTAATTTCAGTAACGCATAACCCGTGGGGAATACTGGCATGGCACCCGTCACCAGGTTATCTGCAGAGCACGGCGCGCTGCTCCCGACACTGGCAGCAGTACGCACCAACTGCCATATCTCGGATGCAAAATTTGCCACCGACTACACGCTTTGTGTGTACCTCCTGAAGATGCGCGAATTTTATCGCTGGGAATATGGCCTGCCGTTCGGGGCCGCCTTGCCACACGACGAACTTACCGAATGGCTGACCGACCGCGAAGCACTGTGGGAACAACTGGAACACGAGCAGTTCCAGCCCGTTCCGGCCAATGGGCAGCTGTTCGACCCGTTCGATGCCACTGCCATCAATGCCGTACTCAATCCACTCGGCTATGTTTACAGCAGTGGCTATGGACACGGCATGAAACCGGTATTTTTTCTCGGCACCCTGAAAACCAGCAGGAAGGTAGACAATTACACCTTGCTGGTCTCCGGCACCGAACTGGCAAGAGACCTGGCGGCACCGCCAGCGATGAGTATCCAGAACAGCATTTTTATCCGGCGCGAGTCACTACGGCGGATGTTGTGGGAACGCCTGGAAGAATGGCGCTGGAATCGCCCTGACAATGCCATGAAGTGCGCGCTGGAATGCTATCAATTCGAGCGCGACCCCGATGCGGCTCTGGAGGCCATGACCGACAATGAGCTGCACTGCACACTGCTGCACGAAGTCGGCGAGATACAGGCTGGCAGCCTGCTCGGTCCCGGCTGGGAAGAACTGCTCGCCTCCCTGGGTCACAGCAAGGCCGAAATCATGCTGCGGGCAGTTCGCGACCACCTCGCTGACGCACTCGCCACCCTGCCGGCACTGCTCGAAAACGCTAAACCGGCTTCACTGCATTTTTATTTTGCCAACTTGTCCAACATGCGCAAGGCACTGGCCCCGGGTTTGCTGGCCGCCTATGAAATCTGGAAAGTTACCGGCTCCACCAGGGAGCTCGAACAGTTCACCCTGCGCTCGGCAGACCACTGGAGCCGGCTTGCCATGCAGATCCTGCAGCAATTTGACGGTACCGGACCGGAGCACGCCGCAGACCTGGTTCACCTGATAGAGACACATGCCCTGCCACCCGGCGCTACCGGAACCGGCACATGAATCCACAGTCCACCTTTCCGGCCATCCCGCTACGCAGCATCCGCGAAGTCAAGCCACACACTTTCATTTTCGAGCAGCCGCGCGCCCTGGCACTGGATATCTGCGCCGAGATGATACGCCGCTTTGAAGAGCACGCCGATGAGCAGTACGCCGGACGCATCGGCCAGATCATGCAGCAGGACCAGAGCATCAAGCGCTCGACCGACCTGGTGGTCAGCGGCAAGCAACACTGGAAGGATATCGACAGTGAGTTGTTCCGCTCTCTGGGCCTGGCGATCCGGGAATTCCGCGAGTCCTACCCCTACTTCAAGGGACCATTCAAGGACAGTGGTTACGCAATCCAGCGTACCGGTCCCGGCGACTTCTACCACTGGCACATCGACGGTGGCAGTCACGAATTCAGCCAGCGCCAGCTGGTCGCGGTCTGGTATTTGAACGATGTTCCTGGCCCCGGCGGCACGACCGACTTTTCCTACCAGGGGATACAGATCCGCCCGGAGGCCGGCAAGTTGCTGCTGTTCCCGCCGTTCTGGACACATGAACACCGTGGCGCAACCTTGCAGCAAGGCGTCAAATACATTGCAACCACCTGGGTGGTGTTTGCCTGAAGCGCGCGCCGTGCAGGTATTGGCGCCGACCACAGCGGAAGATTTCCGGCAGTATTACGAACTGCGCTGGAAGGTATTGCGTGCCCCCTGGGACCAGCCGCGTGGCAGCGAGCGCGATGCACTGGACGACACCAGCTCACACCTGATGCTGGTCGATGCCGGGCGCACGCTGCTGGGCGTGGGCCGTCTCCACTTCAACACGATTCGTGAAGCACAGATCCGCTACATGGCCATCGACATCCCCTGTCAGCGCAAGGGCCTGGGCAGCATATTACTATCCGCGCTGGAAAACCGGGCATGCGAACTGGGTGCCGCGATGATTGTGCTGGACGCACGCGAATCAGCGCTGGGTTTCTACCACAAGCATGGCTACCTTGCGTGCGGCAGCGGCCACGTGCTGTTCAACCGCATCGCTCACCTGCAGATGCTGAAAGCGCTGGATAATCCCGCTCAGGGCAAATAGCCGGCGGCACGGGCCAGTGCCAGCATGCCCTCACGATCCGGGTAGTCCGCACCCAGTTGCTCACGGTGCAGTTGCCAGTCAGCGAATTCGGCCGCTTCGTCCGGATCGGCGCCGTGACAACCCAGCACCGTAATCACGGCTGTACCCACTTTCCAGGGGCCGTCTCCGCGCAGCTCTCCCTCGACCAGCACAATGCCCTGCCCGGGCGCCATCTGGTCCCAGAAGGCGCGAAAATACATCAATCCTCGCGCATGTGCGAAACGCTCCACCATGACATGCCGGGTGCCATCCCGGTAGCGGATCAGCAGGGGTGCGGTCAGGGTAAACAGATCAGCCATGTGTAAATGACTGGCAGCGGATCACATCTTGCCCAGCACCAGTTCGGTTTCCAGCATCTCGCCATTGGTGTCGATCCGGATCCCGGTCACACCCGGGGCACGGGCCAGGATATAGGCGCAGAGCAACATCAGCATCTTCTTGTTGTCGTGATGCATCGCGGTCAGCATCTTGTCCCCAACAATCTGGCAACGCTGTTCAATGGTTGGATGATCTACCCAGTCGCGACTCATCTGCCAACCCTTGTCCATGTCCGCATCCATCTTGTCGAAGAAATCGGCTGCCTCACCGATCAGCATTTCCGGCACATTGACCGGATAGACCTGCTCCTGGATTACAACATTCAGAATCATGATTACCGCCCTGATTTTGGTTACACTGCATACATATCGGTATCATATTACCGCAACATCCGTATCCGAGGCAGGACTAATCCCATGTTGACGCATATCGAACGCGTGCTGGATACACAGCAACTGCAAGCCGCCCTGGCACTGATTGCCAGTGGCCGGTTTGCGGACGGACGCCGGTCTGCGGGCATGGCCGCACAGCGCGTCAAGCGCAACGAGGAACTTGCCCTCGATACAGCCCGTTTCAGTGAGCTGAATAATCTCGTCATGGGCAGCCTGGTCCGGCACCCGGTCTATCGCAGCGCCGCCATGCCACTGAAAACTGCAGCACCGTATTATGCTCGTTATACGCCGGGCATGGCCTATGGTAACCACGTCGATGATCCGATCATGGGACAGGACGAGCTTTATCGCTCTGACCTGTCGGTGACGATCTTTCTCAACGACGCGCAGGACTACGACGGCGGTGAACTGTGCATACAAACCCCCTTCGGCGAGCAGCAGGTCAAGCTGCCGGCCGGCGACGCAGTACTCTACCCATCCTCGAGCATTCACCGCGTTGCTGAAGTGACGCGTGGCGAGCGGCTCGTTGCAGTCAGCTGGATACAGAGCCTGGTACGCGCGCCGGAGCAACGCAACCTGTTGCATGAACTGAACCAGGCGCGCGAGGCGCTGTTGCAGAACAGGCCGGAGGCAGCGGAAACCGCACAGGTGAACCAGTCCTATATCAATCTCGTGCGCATGTGGTCAGAAATCTGACATGCATGCTCGCGCAAGGACGCAAAGAAAACGACGGCCACAGCGTACACAGAATACACACAACTACATGTATGCAGCAGGTAAAGTAACGCAACAGCTGCTGTACAGAGAACACAATGCTGGAAACACCCGCACTCAAGCCTGATCTGCGCAGACAGGCAAGAATGTAGCAGGGGCAATTGTCAGGCGCGATCACAACCAGTCGGAAATTTCATCCTGCCCTTACTATGACGAGTCTGCTTCTTGCGCTGGATTCCTGCGTGCGCGGGAATGACATAATACTCTGCGTCCCCTGTGCGCTGTGTGGCTGTTTTATTTCCTGGCGGCTTTGCGCCTTTGCGCGAAATGACTGTTTACCCATCATCCTCGTTCACCGGCCCGACATTGATGGCGACAGACAGTCGCAATTCCTGGCTGTTGTTGGTGGTCACCTCGTGCAACACCTGTGGGGCAAACAGCACTAGCTTGCCTTGCTGCGGATGGATGATGATCGGCTTGCCGTCATCGTACAGGACCAGGTCGCCGGAGTTCGCCGGCACGCGAATGTAATACACGGCTGACAGCAGCTCATCATTCTCATCATGGTGATGCGGTGCAGTACGATGCCCCGGCCCCATGGCGTTGAACCAGAACCCGGCCTTCAATTGATCCGCCGACATGTCCAGCCACCGGCCTGCCTGCTGTTTCGCCAGCGTGAGCACGCGGGCCATCTCCGGCATGTCGGCCGCATCGACATAGGTATTCTCGAAGCGACCTGCGAAATGATGGGTCTGCCGTATCCGGTCTGTGCTGCTCAACTCCATGAACCGGGCGTACAGGCCGGCGTCGAGCGTATCCGTATTTTCCAGCTTTATTTCTCGAAAAAGCATGCGTAATCAAGGTGGCTACATCACATACCGCGTATTCTATCCAGATACCGAAGTGCATAGAAGCCCTGACAGATACGGCAAGAATGAAGAAATACGCTATGCGGGCAGGGTTCCCCGCCGCTGACCGGGCATCAATACCCTCTTCCGGTAGCCGGCACATTGCAATACAATTCCGCATCGTTAATTCTTTTGTTACGTTGAATCAGGAGTATAGAAATGGCACTGGACGTAAACGGCAAGAGCATTGAGCTCGATGATAACGGCAATCTCACCGATCCGACTGTCTGGGATGAGGATATCGCCAGGGCGCTGGCCGCCAAAGACGGTATCGAGCTGACCCCGGCACACTTTGATGTGCTGAATTATCTGCGTTCACGATACTTTGACAACAACGGCGAGCAACCCATGGAGCGCTTGATCAACAAGGGCATGTCTGAAATCTGGGGCAGGAAAATCATCAGCAAGGATCTTTATGACCTGTTCCCCGGCGCCCCCAGCAAACAGGGCAACCGGATTGCAGGACTGCCGTACATCGCGCGCAAGGGCGGTTACTGACGTCGACTTGCGCAATGGCGCAAACCAATTCACAGGAATAGCCACAGAGCACACAGAGAAATTGAGATCTGAATAGACCAGGGATGCCTGCAGCTGAATGGCTGCTGGTTTCCGGGTTTGACGGGTCTGACCTGCAATATCTCTGTGCCCTCTGTGGTTGTCCTGTTCTGAATTTCCTTGCGTGTTTGCGCGAGCTGTATTTATTTCAAACCCGCGACCGGCACAACAAAAAAGCCGCATCCTTTCGGTATGCGGCTTTTTTGTTGTTGCGGCAGTTGCCAGAACTAGCGGCGCGAACCCTTCTCCGCGTGTGCCATGTCGACCAGCTGATTCGCCAGTGCCATGTATTCCTGGCGGAAACCGTCCAGCGGATGGCCCTTGTCCGCAGCGAAGTAATCCTTCATCTCAACGCCATTCTGGTGTTCGTAATCGATGAATTTCTTCTGCAATTTCAGCATTTTTTCGATCAGTGCCTGCTTGTCACTCATGATGTCGCCTCCAGATTCATGTAACTCTTTATAAACACTCCAATTTACCGGCAACTATAGCCAGTCGCCCGCGCCTCGAACATATCCCATATGGGCAGTCAGGCGGAGGCAGCAGCAGCGCTGTTCGCCCGCCGGCATTGTGCCGGGGGGTCCCGGCAGGCCATCGGGCAGCCGGCCGGCCATTGGTCTATCCCTTGTCTTCGTTGACCGGCTTGATCCCCTTGTGCGCAAGAAACAGGCCGCAGCCGATACTGCGTCCGCCGCCCAGACCCAGCTGTTGCAGGTGTACCGACTGCTCGGGTTCCAGGTCGGCCACCATCAGGCTGCGCGTATAGACCGGTCCGTCCGGGAACTGCATGGTGTGACTGATGCCACCCAGCATCTTGCGACAGTTGATGCCCATGTCGCGCAAGCCCGCGGCTGCCTGTTCCAGAAACCCGGTTTCATCCAGGCCCGCATCGGTGAGTACATGGCGCGAAAAAAGTGTCGAGAGACTGCTAAGCAGCAGTACGCTGGACTCACCCACCTTGAGCTTGTGACCGGCAATATCCAGTTGCTGACCGGTTAGCGCCAGCGCATCGTCCAGGCGATGCCTGGGAACACGCAAGCGCATACGGGTACGCCGGGACAGGTGCAGCAATTCATTCGAGGTGTCCTCCGGTCGATACCAGCCGTTGCCGGAGGCAGCCCCATGGATCAGGTGAATTCCGGCATGCACCTCGTCGGCCAGCCACGGCAGGACATTCAGCAGTTGCGTGGACAGCGCATGCGCATGGTCCAGCGGCAAGGTGGGACAGGACACCTTGAAGGCCAGATCGACAACGTCATCCGGCACTACGAACTCCGGACGCTTCTCCTTTTCATCATTCCAGAACATGGGCATTCCTGCGGTTAACTAGGGCCTTATCGTGTAGAACGCGGCTTCCAGACGGTCTTCCCAGTCTTCCGGCGTATCAGGGAAGGGCGGCCTGACATCCATGCGGAAATGCATTTCACCGCCGCGCGCGCGCTCGGCGATAGCCAGCTTCAGGGCCTCGAAGGAATCGATCTCATACTGCTGCAGCAACACTTCACTTAACCAGAGCATATTCTCTCTCCGTAGCAATCCGCGCCGGCCACGGTAGCATGGATACGTTCATGATAGCGTGCACGGTACAGCACCCGCTTGCGAGCCCCGTGATCGGCAAAGGCTTCACGCTTGTGTAATACATTGTTGCAAATAATGCCCTGACCTGCCTGCAGGCGATGCCGGATCAGCCAGGGACTGTCGCCATCAAGCAATTCACGCAGGAATTCGACGGCATTACGGGCGATCGCATCACCCTTCCACACAATGCTTCGGCTACGTGCCGTATAACGCATATGGAGTGCATGACTGCTTTTTTCAAGTGAAAACACTGGGCCGGACTGTGCAGCTCGAATCTCGCGGCCCTGTTCCACGTTGGCCGGGATGGTCATGACGTCCGGTTGCATCAGCGCACGGATAAACCCGGGGTTTTCGTCGCGCAGCAGGATATAGGCGATCTCCGGATCCAGAAACAGGTTGTCGCCGCCACGGTCGGCCTCGGCAGCACAGTGCATGACGATGGCGCGAACCTGTTCCTGCGGCGGGTTGTAATAACCATCGGTATGCCAGTTCAGCGCCTTGTTGGTGTAGGGAATGTAGTGCGTACCGGTCGATTCCGGCATTACCGTGATCGTGGTAATGCTGTCCTCATCCGCACGCAGGTTCATATCCAGGGATTCCAGCCCGAACTGGCGCCCCAGCCCACGGATGGCTGGCTTGCCTGCCGCCCGTGCACCGGTCACCTGGTAAATGGCCATGTTGGCCTTGCGGCAATGTCCGAGTATGGCCGCATGCTCCGCAGCCGAGAGGCGTTGCGGATCCCGCACCGGAACGAGCAGCTGCTCGGCACGACGCGGGTATCCGGCCAATTTCCACGCACGCCATGACTGATAGTCGACATCATTCGACAACTCGAAGGGCTGGAAACGGGAAATCACGGCATTCACGGCGATCGGGATGGCTATGTATAGCAGGTAAGCGATATAGTACGGGGCCGCGCAAATTTAATACACCGCAAGGTAGCGCGGGAAAGATATAGCCGCCAACTGCTAATGAGATACAGTCGCATCTAACTGGCTGTATTCCAGACTTTTTTACTCAGGTATTCGCGGACAAAGCAGATTAAGTCCTCGACAACATAAGAAAAAATTCTGATCTCATTAATTCAGACCGGCATACCATGTAACTAGCGGAAATTAAATCATAAAGTTTCCAATACCCCGTTCGGGATACAGGTCTATATCTACGGCACCCCATGGGTAGGATATGTTCACCGCAACTGCCTCCCTAGAATGCCGGTAATCACGAGTTTATGCTGTCAGTGGATCGAGTTAACTCACTGATTTACTGGTTGCCGGAAAACGGCAACAACGCGCGATGTAATTCAGTTATCAATCTATGGTGTAAGAGAAAACAAACCAGGAGATCATTGCCATGGCCAAGAACACCTACCCAACTCCCATGCTGGACGAACTGGAGCACGGCCCATGGCCCAGCTTCATCAGCGGCATCAAGCGACTGCGTGACGATCACCCGGACGGACGTATCAATTCCGTCGCCAACGGTCTGCTGGGGCAGTTGGAACATTCCTACGAAACCCGCAAGGGGTACTGGAAAGGCGGTACCGTCAGCGTGTACGGCTATGGCGGCGGCATCATCCCGCGCTTCTCCGAGGTCGGTCACGCCTTCCCGGAGTCCAAGGAATTCCACACCCTGCGTGTGCAGCCCCCGGCCGGCAACTTCTACACCACCGACATGCTGCGCCAGCTCGGTGACAGCTGGGAAAAATGGGGCTCCGGCCTGGTGACCTTCCACGGTCAGACCGGCAACATCATGTTCATCGGGGCTACCACGGAAAACACCCAGCACTTCTTCGATGAAATTAACGAATACGGCTGGGACCTCGGTGGTGCCGGTCCGTGCGTACGTACCGCGATGTCCTGCATCGGTGCTGCCCGCTGCGAAATGTCCTGCGCTCACGAGCATGGCATTCACCGCTGGATGGTAAACAACTTCACTGACGACGTGCATCGCCCGGCCCTGCCCTACAAGTTCAAGTTCAAGGTTTCCGGTTGCCCGAATGACTGCCAGAATGCCATCGAGCGTTCCGACTTCGCCATCATTGGTACCTGGCGTGACGAGATGAAGGTCGACCAGGAAGGCGTCAAGTATTACCTGAAGAAGAAGGGTCGCCAGTACCTCATCGACAACGTCATTACCCGTTGCCCGACCAACGCCATCGCCCTGAATGACGACGACACCATCACCGTCGACAACCACAACTGCGTACGTTGCATGCACTGCCTGAACGTCATGCCCCGCGCACTGCACCCTGGCGACGACAAGGGTGTAACCATCCTCATCGGCGGCAAGCGCACACTGAAGATCGGTGACCTGATGGGTACGGTCGTGGTTCCGTTCAAGAAACTGGAAACCGAGGAAGACTACCAAAGCATGCAGGAGATGGCCGAGGAAATCATCGATTTCTGGGCCGAGAACGGCCTGGAGCACGAACGCTGCGGTGAAATGATCGAGCGTATTGGCCTGGTCAACTTCCTGGAAGGCATCGGCATCGAGGTTGACCCGCACATGGTCAACAACCCGCGGCAGAGTTCCTATGTCCGCATGGACGGCTGGGATGAAGAGGCCGAGAAATGGTTCGCCCGCAAGGCAGAAGAACAGGCAGCCTCCGCGTAAGTCGCGCCAGGTATTACGACATAACAGTCCCGGCGCTTTTGCGCCGGGATTTGTTCAAACACTTGAAAAGTTTCTCAGGAGAGTCACATGGCACAAGATATGCGTACGCCAATTGAGTCCGGATGCCCTGACGGGTTCCAGTACATGCACCCGATAATGCGAAAGAACTACGGGCAGTGGGCCTATCATGAAGATCCGCAACCCGGCGTCCTGCTGCACGTTTCCCATAACGGCGACAAGATGTGGACGGTGCGTGCCGGCACCCAGCGCATTCTGGACATCTTCACCCTGCGCAAGCTGTGCGACATCGGCGACAAGTACGGCGAGGGTTACGTTCACTTCACGATTCGCAGCAACATCGAATACCAGGTTGCTGACGAGGCGAAGGTACAGCCGCTCATCAAGGCGCTGACCGATGCCGGATTCATTGTCGGCGGCACCCGCAACTCGGTGGCCATGCTGTCCCATACCCAGGGCTGGCTGCACTGCGACATCCCGGGCACCGACGCCTCCGGCGTGGTGAAATCCATGATGGACGAACTGATTGACGAGTTCAAAGGCTGGAACATGCCGAACCGTGTGCACATGACCACCTCCTGCTGCCAGATCAACTGCGGCGGCCAGGGTGATATCGCGATCAACGTACAGCACACCAAGCCACCGAAGATCAACCATGACCTCGTTTCCAACGTCTGCGAGCGTCCTTCCGTCGTGGCCCGCTGCCCGGTTGCGGCCATCCGTCCGGCCCTGGTGAATGGCAAGCCGTCGCTGGAAGTGGATGAGAAGAAGTGCATCTGCTGCGGCGCCTGCTATCCACCCTGCCCGCCGATGCAGATCAACGATGCCGAGCACTCCAAGCTGGCTATCTGGGTCGGTGGCAACCACTCCAACGCCCGCAGCAAGCCGACCTTCCAGAAGCTGGTTGCCTCCGGCATCCCGAACAACCCGCCGCGCTGGCCGGAAGCCACTGCCGTGGTCAAGAAAATTCTCAAAACCTACAAGGAAGACGCCAAGGACTGGGAACGCATCAACGACTGGATCGAGCGTATCGGCTGGCCGCGTTTCTTCGAGAAGACCGGTCTGCCGTTCACCAAGTATCACATCGATAACTGGCGTGGTGCCCGTGCCAGCCTGAATGCATCCACGCATATCCGCTTCTAGGGGTAGCTGTGCATGAAACTGACAATTCAGGTTAACGAAGGCCCGTACCAGCACCAGTCGTCAGACACGGCCTACCATTTTGCCAGGGCCGCGCTTGAAAAAGGGCACGAGATCTTTCGTATCTTTTTTTACCACGACGGCGTCAACAACGGCACCCGTCTGACTACACCGCCGCAGGACGATCGCAACATCGTCACCCGCTGGTCCGAACTGGCGCAGGCGCACAACATCGACATGGTGTTGTGCGTGGCAGCTGCCCAGCGTCGCGGCCTGGTGGATGAAGGCGAGGCCCAGCGCAACGGCAAGGATGCGACCAACATCGCTGCCGGCTTCCGGATTTCCGGACTCGGTCAGCTGATCGAGGGTGGCGTGCAAAGTGACCGCCTGATCGTGTTTGGCGACTGAGTGGGGAAACGGAAATGTCCGAAGAAACAAAGAAGATGATGTATATCAACCGCAAGGCCCCCTACGGCACGATTTACGCCTGGGAGTCGCTGGAAGTCGTGCTGATCGGGGCTGCATTCGAACAGGATGTAAGCCTCGCATTTATGGACGACGGCGTATTCCAGCTCACCAAGGGACAGGATACCAAGGGTATTGGCATGAAGAACTTCTCGCCAACCTACAGCGCGCTGGGTGACTACGAAGTCAACAAGATTTACGTTGAAAAGGAATCACTGGAAGAGCGCGGCCTCACCCTTGACGATCTGCAGCACCTGGTCTGGGAAGATGAAGACGAGGACTATGCCGAGAAGGACTCCATCCGTCTGGTCTCCCGTGCTGAACTGGCAGATGTGCTTGCCGGTCAGGACGTGCTGTTTAACTTCTAGCTCCGGGAGCACTGAACAATGGCAATGTTACACCTGGTAAACAAGTCGCCTTACGATGCCTGCAGCCTGAATACTGCAGCCACCATCATGAAGAAAGGCGATCAGCTGCTGCTGATCGAGGATGGTGTGTATGGTGCAATAAAGAATGGCAAGGCAGCAGGGGTGCTGAAAGGCCTGAATATATCCGTGCTCGGGCCCGACCTCGCCGCGCGTGGCATATCGAAAGACAAGCTGCTTGACGGCGTTTCAATCATCGACTACGCCGGCTTTGTCGATCTGGTCGAGGCCAATGACAACGTGCAGTCCTGGCTGTAAACCTTTTTTTAATTTGAGTTTAATTTGACTAGCGTCATCCAACGAGGAGACCTCACATGGGTACTATTGAAGCTAACGGCAAGACATATGAAACGGATGAAGAGGGCTACCTGGCCGACCTGAATAGCTGGGATAAGGACGTGGCAGACGTTATGGCCAAGATCGATGACTGCGATCTGACCGATAGCCACTGGGAAGTGATCAACTTCCTGCGCGAGTACTATGAGGAGTACCAGATTGCTCCTGCCGTGCGCGTCCTGACCAAGGCCATTGGCAAGAAGCTGGGCAAGGACAAGGGCAACAGCAAGTACCTGTACGAACTGTTTCCGTATGGCCCGGCCAAGCAGGCCTGTAAATACGCCGGGCTGCCGAAGCCCACTGGTTGCGTCTGATGTACTGATGAGGCAATGCAGGGTACAAACCCTGCATTGCCTCCTGCCCAATCACTGATACGGGAGCCCGGAAAGCATGCCGTTCTGGACCATTGTGTATGCATTGCTGTTCTACATCGCTACTGCCCTGCTGGTTGTGGGCCTGGCGGCGAGAATCCGCAAATATGCAAAAACACCGGCACCATTGAAGATACCTACCACGCCTGCACCGGTTACCCGCCAGGGCGTGGTACTGCGCATGTTCCGTGAAGTTGCCTTTTTCGAAAGCCTGTTCCGCTCCAACAAGTGGATCTGGATTTTTGGCTACCTGTTTCATTTCGGGATGTTCCTGGTACTGGCGCGCCATTTCCGCTATTTCACCAACCCGGTCTGGACCTGGGTTGAGCTGATCCAGCCATTTGGGAAATATGCCGCTTTCGCCATGGCCGCTGGCCTGCTGGGCCTGTGGGCACGCCGCTTTCTGGTTGACCGGGTACGCTATATTTCTGCCCTGTCCGACCACCTGATGCTGGCACTGCTGTTTGCGATTGCCATGACCGGCATCGGCATGGACTACCTGTCGCACACCGACATCGTTTCAGTCAAAGCATTTTTCCTTGGGCTGATGACCTTTAACTGGCAACCCCTGCCGGAAGATCCGTTGCTGCTGATTCATCTCGGACTGGTCGTCACGTTGATGATCATCTTCCCGATCAGCAAGCTGCTGCATGCACCAGGCGTGTTCTTCAGCCCGACCCGCAACCAGGTGGACAACCCGCGCGAACGCCGTCACCTGGCACCATGGGCCGCGGAACTCGAGAAATAACCGGCAAAACGCTACCAGGAGCAAAACGTGGCTGATTTCGAAATACCACAGCTGAAGGAATATCCTGTCATCCCGACCATCCAGGAAGGGGTGATGGCACACAGCAAGCCGTTCGTGGCCAAGGAAGAATTCCAGCAGCAACTGGGTTTCCCGGGTGAGCTGGTGGATAACTGGCAGCAGGTCGCCTACGACAAGATGGAGGAACTGAACGGCAAGTACCGTTCCCTGCAGGTATTCCTGGATTCCTGCGTGAAGTGCGGCGCCTGCACCGACAAGTGTCATTACTACCTCGGCACCTCAGACCCCAAAAACATGCCGGTCGCGCGCCAGGATCTGTACCGCAAGGTATACCGCCGCAAGTTCACCTTTGCCGGCAAGTATTTCCCCAAACTGGTCGGTGCCGTCGACCTGACCAAAGAAGTGCTCGACGACTGGTACAGCTATTTCCACCAGTGCTCGCAATGCCGCCGCTGCTCCGTATTCTGCCCGTATGGTATCGATACGGCGGAAATCTCGATGGCGGCCCGCGAGGTTATGGATTGCATTGGCGTCGGCCAGAAGTACTGCAACGAAATCATCGCCAAGGTATACAAGATCGGTAACAATCTCGGCCTGCCGGAACCCGCGCTGGCGGACACCCTGGAAGGGCTGGAAGAGGATATCGAGGACGACACCGGCGTCGCCGTGAAACTGCCGCTGGACCAGAAAGGCGCCGAAATCCTGCTGGTCACGCCTTCGGCTGATTTCTTCGCCGAGCCGCACGTGGATGGCCTGATAGGTTACGCCAAGGTGTTCCACGAAGCCGGTATCAGCTGGACACTCAGCTCGCACGCCAGCGAGGCCGCCAACTTCGGCATGTTCATCGGCAGTTACGAGAACATGCGCAAGGTATCGCTGCGTATCCGCGAGGCCGCGCTTGACCTGGGTGTGAAGCGCATCATCTTCGGTGAATGCGGTCATGCCTGGCGTGTCGCCTACAGCTTCCTGAACACGCTGGCCGGTCCGTTCGACTTCCTGGATCCGAAGTACCCGGTTCCACAGCACATCATGGAATTTACCTATGACCTGATCCAGCGCAAGGCAATCACGCTGGACAAGTCAGCCAACGATGACATGGTACTCACCTACCATGACTCCTGTAACGTGGCACGCGCCTCGCGCATGGGACCGATGCCGGGTGGCCAGTTCGTGCTGCCGCGCGAGGTCATCAAGGCCTGCTGTAACCATTTTTATGACATGCCGCAGGACACGATCCATGACGCCACCTACTGCTGTGGCGGTGGCGGCGGGCTGTTGACCGACGATCTGATGGAGCTGCGCGTGAAGGGTGCCATGCCCCGCATGGAGGCACTCAAGCACGTGGTCGAGGAACACGGCGTCACGCACATGGCTGCCATCTGCGCCATCTGCAAGAGCCAGTTCACCAAGGTCCTGCCCTATTACGGATTCAAGATGGACAGCATCGTCAGCGTGCACCAGTTGGTCAGCAACGCGATAGTGCTTGGCAACAAACAGTAAATTTACGAGCTTAATCAGGGTAATCCCTGACCAGATTAACCAGGAGAACCGGTATGGCAACTTCAAAAGAAGACATGGGAAACAAGAAACTGTCTTATCGCCGTTACAAGGATGGCGATCATACCTACAAGCGCGCAGGTGATAATATTTTTGAGGCGGACCACACTCACAAGTGTCCGACTTATGTGCACCGTACCCCGCCATGCCAGGGCAGCTGCCCCTCCGGCGAAGACATTCGCGGCTGGCTGCAGATCGTGCGCGGCATCGAGAAGCCAACCGGTGGCGTGAGCATGGAAGAATACGCATTCCGCCGCTCCACCGACGCCAACCCGTTCCCGTCCATGATGGGGCGCGTCTGCCCGGCTCCTTGCGAAGACGGTTGCAATCGCAACAACGTAGAGGACTTTGTCGGCATCAACTCCGTTGAACAGTTCATCGGTGACTCTGCCTTCCAGAACAAGTACACCTTTGAAGCTCCGGTGGAGTTGAGCGGCAAGAAAATCGCCATTATTGGTGGTGGTCCGGCCGGCATGGCCGCGGCCTACCAGCTGCGGCGCCGTGGTCATGCCAGCACCATTTTCGATGACCATGCAGAGCTGGGCGGCATGATGCGTTATGGCATCCCCGGCTATCGTACACCGCGTGACGTGCTGAACCACGAATGCCTGCGCATTGTGGACATGGGCGGCAT
The DNA here is from genome assembly GCA_905480065.1 of uncultured Gammaproteobacteria bacterium. Classification (GTDB taxonomy): domain Bacteria; phylum Pseudomonadota; class Gammaproteobacteria; order UBA9214; family UBA9214; genus UBA9214. The sequence continues at coordinate 18,281 of CAJQOV010000154.1, forward strand.
TGAACTGCGCATGAACACCCGCGTAGGCCGTGACATCAGCGTCGAGCAGATCGAAAAGGACTTTGATGCCATTCTCTGGGCCGTGGGTTGTAAAGCGGGCCGCAAGCTGCCGGTTCCGAACAGCGACGCTCCCAACTGCGTTTCCGGTGTTGCGTTCCTGGAGGCATTCAACAAGGGCACGCTGAAAGTAACTACTGACAAGGTAGTTTGCGTTGGTGGTGGTGATACGTCCATCGACGTGGTATCCGTCGCCCGTCGTCTCGGCAAAATCAGCAAGATCAACAAGGAAGAGCGTCCGGAACAGGTCATCGGTGGCTATGTTGCCCACGACTCCGCCTTTGCCGCTGCCCGCGAAGGCGCGGAGGTAACACTCACCTCGCTGTTTAACCGCGAGGAGATGACCGCAACGGAACACGAGGTTGAGGACGCGCTGCGTGAAGGGGTAACGATCCTGAACGGCGTGATGCCAATCGAAGTGCTGCTTAATGACGAAGGTCGTGCTTGCGCGCTGAAGATGGCCAAGTGCGAAATGAAGGATGGACGCCCGACCCCGGTCGAGGGTACCGAATTCGAGGTCGAGTGTGACCTGGTCGTTTCCGCCATCGGCCAGGGCGGCGACCTGTCCGAGGGGCTGGAATCACTGAACAACGGCCGCGGCCTGATCGATGCCGATGCCTTTTACCAGGTGCCGGGGCGCAAGGGTCATTTCGCCTGTGGCGACATCATCCGCCCGCACCTGCTGACCACGGCCATCGGCCAGGCCTCGATTGCTTCCGAGTCCATTGACCATTACCTCAAGCAGGAAGAACAGCGCAAACGCCCGAAAGTGGACGTTCACCACTTCGAATTGCTCAAGAAGCTGAGTGAAACCAACCTCGCACCGGTTTCCTTCAAGGCCAGCGAGGCCAGCGATATGCGCGGCACGGATCAGGCAAAATACGCCGTGCATAACTACGAAGACCGCTCCAGCTCCGAGATTATTTCCTCGGACCGCCTGTTCCTTGGGCACTTCCCGTTCACCCCGCGCAACATGCGTAGCTCGCATGGACCCTCTGCAGAAGAAGTGCTGGGGCATTTCGCAGAACGCGGCATTGGCCTGAGCAACGAGCAGGCGGTCAACGAGGCCGAGCGCTGCATGAGTTGCGGCATGTGTTTCGAGTGTGACAACTGCGTAATTTACTGCCCGCAGGATGCGATTTTCCGCGTCAAGAAAGATCAGGCAACGATGGGCCGCTACGTCGACACCGACTACGACAAGTGCATCGGCTGTCATATCTGCGCTGACGTCTGCCCCACCGGCTATATCGACATGGCCATGGGCGACCACTAACCAGGAAACCGGCCAACCATGCTGAAACAAAGCCTTACCATCCTGCTACTGGCAATCACCGCCGGTCTTGCCCTGCAAGGCCGGGCGGGTGACTCCATTCTCCCGGAAATTCCGGAAGCACAGTCTCGCTTCAGCGCGACCCAGGGCTGCGTGGAACCAACCGAAGAGATGCGTAAAAATCACATGGAGAAAATCCTGCACAAGCGGGATGAAACCGTGCACGAAGGCATTCGTACCAGCCAGTACAGCCTGAAGGAATGCATCAATTGTCATGTCAGTGCAGCAGCGGATGCTCCACGCGCCAGCAGTGAAAAACATTTCTGCAGCAGCTGCCATAGTTATGCTGCCGTGGAGATCGATTGTTTCCAGTGTCACGCGGACCGGCCGGTCAAGACACCACAGGACAACATGCTGTCATCCGGCAGCAACCCGCCGCAAGCAACTAGCGCCGGCAACACCGATACAATGACAACCGGCAACCTGCCTGTGCTGGTTACCGAGGGCAATGCACATGAGTGAAGAATCAGGCATTGACGTATACCGTCGTCGCTTCCTCAGCGGTACCGCCAAGGCTGCAGCGGGTATGGCTGTAGCACCGGGCGTATTTCTGCATGAGGTTGCACACGGCAAACCGGCCGACCAGGCGGTAACCAGCGATGTACGCTGGGGCATGCTGATCGATTCAGGCAAGTGTGCAGACGGTTGTAATGATTGTGTCACCGCCTGCAACACCGAGAACGGTCTGACCGGCCACGGGCGCCCCGCAACCGATGCGCAGTGGATCCGCAAGGTTAAGCTGAAAGACAAGCAAACCGGGTACACCCAGACCCTGCCCATGCTGTGCCAGCATTGTGAACACCCGCCCTGTGTGGATGTATGTCCGACCGGTGCATCGTTCAAACGACCCGATGGCATAGTGCTGGTGGACAAGCACATCTGTATCGGTTGCCGGTATTGCATGCTGGCCTGCCCGTACAAGGCCCGCTCGTTTATTCACGAGGACCTGCAGGACCAGATGCCGTATGCCCCGCGCGGCAAAGGCACCGTGGAATCGTGCACATTCTGCGTGCATCGTGTCGATAGTGACCGCACGCCAGCCTGTGTCGAGGCCTGCACGGCGGAAAACCACAACGCCATGGTATTCGGTGACATGAACGATCCGGACAGCGAAATCTCCAGGCAACTGAAACAGTACAATTCGCGTCAGATTCGCCCTGACCTGCAACTCAACACCGGCGTGCGTTACCGGGGGATCTAGATGAAAGCACTCGACTACAGGGAAATAGACGGCGGCCTGCCCTTTTACATGCTGGTCGGCGCAATTGGCGTATTCGTGCTTGCCGCCCTTGGTGCTGCGTTCTACATGGAGCACAACGGCCACTGGGTCACCGGCATGAATAACCAGATTGTCTGGGGCACGCCGCACGTGTTCGCCGTGTTCCTGATTGTTGCTGCATCCGGTGCGCTGAATGTCGCATCCATCAGCTCGGTGTTCAGCAAGGCCATGTACAAACCGCTCGCGCGCCTGTCCGGGCTGCTGGCCATCACCCTGCTGGTGGGTGGTCTCGCGGTACTGGTGCTTGACCTGGGGCGTCCGGACCGACTGATCGTGGCCATGACCTATTACAATTTCAAGTCGATCTTTGCCTGGAACATCATGCTGTACACCGGCTTTATGGGCATCGTTGCCATCTACCTGTGGATGATGATGGAACGCAAGATGAATCAGTATACGAAGATCGCCGGTTTTACTGCCTTCATCTGGCGACTGACCCTGACCACCGGTACCGGTTCCATCTTTGGCTTCCTTGTCGCACGCCAGGCCTACGATGCCGCCATCATGGCCCCGATGTTCATTATCATGTCGTTTTCCTTCGGACTGGCGATTTTCATTCTGGTACTGATGGGCCTCTACCGGTGGTCAAACCGCCCGCTGGGTGACGCAATCGTCTACCGACTGAAAAACCTGCTTGGTGTATTCATCGCGGCAGTACTTTACTTCGTGATGGCCTATCACCTGACCAATCTGTATGCCGCCGAGAATCACGGGGTGGAGCGTTTCATCCTGATGGATGGGGGCGTATACACGCAAATGTTCTGGATTGTGCAGGTCGGCATCGGCAGCCTGTTGCCACTGTTGCTGCTGTTTGGCCCGGCCGGGAAGTCACGCCTGTGGATCGGGATTGCCTGCCTGCTGACTATCATCGGCGGGCTGGCACAGATATACGTCATTATCATCGGCGGCCAGGCCTACCCGATGGAAATGTTTCCCGGCAAGGAAGTGATTGAAAGCAGTTTCTTCGACGGGGTGGTTGGCTCTTACACTCCCAGTCTGCCTGAGTTTGTGCTGGGTATTGGTGGTATCGCATTGGCACTCGTTGCCACGGTAATCGGCACGCGGGTGTTGCGTTTCCTGCCGGTCAGCCTTGCCGATGACCAGGTAGATCCTCACCACTCTGCCGCGGATGCTGCCTAAGCTGTCGCTCTGAACAGCCAGCGGAGCACACCTAGCGGCTGCCAGTTATGTCACGTCTGCTGATATCGGCAGCACACAAGTCCTCGGGCAAGACCACCGTCACCCTTGGACTGTGTGCGGCACTTGCAGCGCGCGGCCTGACTGTACAACCCTTCAAGAAGGGACCGGACTATATCGATCCGATGTGGCTGGGGCTGGCCGCCGGTCGTCCCTGCCACAATCTCGACTTCCACTGCATGTCACATGCGGAAATTCTCTCTACCGTGGGTCACTATTCAACCGGTAGTGACATCGCCCTCATCGAAGGCAACAAGGGCCTGTACGACGGTCTCGACCTGGACGGCAGCAACAGCAACGCGGCACTCGCCATCCTCACCCGCACACCGGTCATCCTGGTACTCGATGCGCGTGGCATGACACGCGGCATTGCGCCCTTGATCCTTGGCTACCAGGCGTTCGACCGTGACATCTATATCGCAGGCGTCATCCTCAACCAGCTGGGCGGCAGCAGGCACGAGGCAAAGCTGCGGGCCGTAATCGAGCATTACACCGACATCCCGGTGCTGGGCAGCGTGCACCACAACCCGTCCCTGGAAATCGTCGAGCGCCATCTCGGACTGATACCCAGTAACGAGGATAACGCCGCACGCGACAAGATCGGCCAGATCAGCGCACTCATCAGCACCCAGGTCGATCTGGACCGACTGTTATCAATCGCCGCCAGCGCCCCGCAATTCGAATACCCGGCTATCGAATTACCGCAATGTACAGAGACGGGTAAAGTGCGGATCGGGATCGCACGCGATGCAGCATTCGGGTTTTACTATCCGGATGACCTCGATGCGCTGCAGCGTGCCGGCGCGGAACTGGTGCCGTTCAATACCCTGCAGGACAAGGTTTTGCCGAACATCGATGGCCTGTTTATTGGTGGTGGCTTCCCGGAAAGCTGCATGCAGGCCCTGCAGGACAATCGTGAACTGCGCAGCGCGATTCGAATCGCAATCGAGCAGGGCCTGCCGACCTACGCGGAATGCGGTGGGCTGATGTACCTGTCACGCAGCCTCACCTGGCAGGGCAAAACCTGCGCAATGGCAGGTGTCATCCACGGCGACATTGTCATGCATGAAAAACCCCAGGGCCGCGGTTATGTGCAGCTACGCGAAACAACGCAGGCGCCGTGGCCGGGCCCAAGGCCGGCAGCAACCATTGCCGCACATGAATTTCATTACTCCAGCCTGACCGGACTGGAAGGTCCGCACGCCTATGCCTACCAGGTGCTGCGCGGTACCGGGATTGACGGGGTCCACGATGGATTGCTGCTGTATAACCTGCTGGCCTGTTACAGCCACATGCGCGATTCTGCCCAGCACCACTGGGCACGACGCTTTGTCCAGTTTGTCCGTGACTGCAACCGGCAACCGGCCTCCGGGCATTGAATGTATAATACGCACCTGACAATCAAGGAGTTATCATGATTACAATTACACCTGCAGCGGCCGGGCAAATCCGTGCTTCCGCCAAACAGGGCAACATGGAAGGCTTGCCCATGCGCATTGCGGCACGTCGCCAGACCGATGGCAGCATCCACTACGGTATGGGTTTTGATGACAATCAGCAGGAGGGCGACCTGCTTGTACACGTCGAAGATATCGATATCGTGATTGCCATGGCGAGCCAGCCACTGGTTGAGGGTATGACGGTTGATTATGTAGAGATCGAGCCGGACTCCTTCCAGTTCATTTTCATGAACCCCAATGATGCGAATTACATTCCGCCGAAGAAAGGTGCCTGACGGATCCTGCCGGCCATTACACGGAGCTGATGAATATTCCAGCCTTCAAGCAACAACCGCAAGACTCAAGCATGCGCAACGCATTGCTGTTGCGCCTGGCCGGCATCGCAACGGTACTTGCCCTCGCGGTGCTGATTCTTGCACTCGGCTATGCATCAAACATCGATCCGCAAAACCGCACACTGCTCGCAGTGGTTCTGCTCGGCACCGGGCTGCTGTTGCTGCTTTCCCTGTTCTCTCTGGTTCAAAGACAGTTGCTGGAACCATTAAACCGGGTGCGTGACTGGGCTGCCCGGATCCGGAGCAACACCGGGACATCTCCCCTGATGACAGGTGCCGAGGTTACTTGCAGCGATCTTGCCGAAGACCTGAACAGTATCACCCGACGGCTGCACGGTACGTCCGACTACCAGCAAGCAACAGACAGCACTGAAACCGGCCTGGCAGAAAATGCAATGAAGATTCTCTACGACGTGGTGTGCAGCATCAACACCGCAAATAGCCTGGATGATCTGCTCACGCGCTTTCTTTATACCTTCAAGCGAATTACCCGGGCACACGGGGCTGCGGTATGGATAGAACACAACCGCCAGGAACCGGAGCTATGCGCCAGCAGTGGCATTGACGAGAGTCTGCTGTTACCTGAACGGCACGACGTCAGACGCTGCCTGTACGAGCGCGCCTCCACCGAGGGCAAGATCTGGGTAGAGGAAAACCTGGAAAAGTGTGAAAAAATTGCCGGACGTCGATTCTTCGAAAAGGAAAACATCGGACTGGTTTCGGTGCCGATGCGCTACCGGGGCATGATTACCGGGGTAATCAACCTGTTCCTGGATCGCTCAACCATTGACCGCATAGAGACAATCAAGCCGCTGCTCACCAGTATTGCACACCATCTCAGCATCGCAATCGAGCGCTATCACAACGAAGAAGAAAACCGTGGTCACCTGATCAAGGAAGAACGTACACGGCTCGCTCACGAACTGCATGATTCACTGGCCCAAACACTGGCCAGTCTGCGTTTCCAGGTGCGTGTGCTTGATGAAACGCTGCACCAGGGTGACGAGAGCACCACATGGCAACAGCTGGAGCGGATTGAAAACAGTCTCGATGAGGCAAATACCGAGCTGCGTGGCCTGATCGCGAATTTTCGCGCCCCGGCATACCAGCGTGGCCTGGTTCAGGCAATTGAGCAGATTGTCAGCCAGTTTCGCAATGAAACCCGGATTCGCACTTATCTGCAGAAGGACTGCTATGCCAGCAGCTTCCCGAAAGATACCGAGACCCAGATTCTGCGTATAATACAGGAGGCGCTGTGGAATATACGCAAGCACAGTCACGCCAAGACGGTGCGCATTCTGCTCAGAGACAGCCCGGGTGACAAGTGCCACATTCTCATCGAGGACGACGGCGTGGGAATCAACAAGCAGGTATACGGCTCGCCCGGCGAACATGTAGGACTTACCATCATGCGT
>CAJQOV010000155.1 GCA_905480065.1 uncultured Gammaproteobacteria bacterium
AGTGGTCTCCCCAACCCTCCCCTGAGGGGGAGGGGATTAATCGGCCGCATGGCCGATCGATCCGGCTTTTAACCGTGACCCGAAGCCACCGGCTTTAGCCGGTGGAGTATTCACTCACAGGGCACTCAGAGCACACAGAGGTCTCACTGGGATAATTATTCCGGAGCGATAATCATTCCGTCATTCCCGCGTAGGCGGGAATCCAGTTTCATCACGGCGCTTACAATACGCCGCGTGCTTGCATACCGCATTTCCAGTCGTTGAGTAACGCCTTGCAGGCACGACGGGTTTGGCAGCGAAGCAAGTTGCGGTCGATGGCCGCTGCTGCAGGAGGGTCTTGTTGTAAGAGTAGCGGCTTGCAGGTGCGAACGGGTCGGCGTTGGCGCAGGTCGTGAAAGCAAGGCGCTGCTACGCGTGTTTCCTGTTGTTACGCATACCGATGCACGATCAGTGCACCACGCTTCACCGTGGCACCAACATTTGCTGTTTCAATGCGCGCCGGTGCTTACCGCCAGCAATCTTCGTTGCTGTAGCCACTGGCCGCATTGGCGAGGGATTTCATGCCCTGGGAGTTGATAACAAAAGTGCCGCACTTGTCCTTGTTCTGGTCACCCTTGGCGGTCGGTGTTGCGCGTGCCGTGAATGCGATGTTGGTGGTGCCGGCATCTACCGACAGGGTGTAATAGCCACTCGTGGTAGTCGACTTCCACAGTACTGCCGCAGTCATGTCCGCACCACCGAAGGTCTGGTCATAGGTGTTCTGATCGGAGTAGTGGCGTTCCATGCGGTCGGCCAGTTCCAGTAACTCCCCCATGCCCTCGGCGCGGCGTGACTTGCGCACCTGGTCGGTATAGGTCGGGTAGGCGATGGCCACGATGATGCCCAGTATGGCTACCACGACCATCAGTTCAATCAGCGTGAACCCGCCTTGTGTATGTCGTCTCATCCTGTTTCCCCTGTGTGACACCGGCGTGCATGACCACGGGCCATGCACGCCAGGCGGCTATTGCCTGATATCGATCCAGTTGCGGCGACCGTACGCGAAGTTTGGTCCCTTGGCCTCGAGATCGATGGTCTCGATGGTGGTTACCTGTGCCGGTGTACCATCAACGCTGGATCCGACCGTGGCGCTGTCGTCACCGCCCTGTGCCTTGTCACCATCGAGTTTGTGCTGCTCGGGGATCTTGTCGCCGACGTAGTCACGTATATTGTGATAGGCCTCGAGCAGTGCATTACCGTCAATCAGCTCGGCCAGTTCCAGCAATGCCTGGTTGCGGTCGGTCTCGGTGGTGGCGCTGTCGATGATTTCCAGCAGCTGGAAGTAGCGGTTCAGGTCGCAGGTTGCGCCCGGGCTGCTGATGGCCAGTGCATCGCACTCAGCGACCAGTGGATTGGTCAGTGCCTGGTATTCACCCAGCGTCAGGCCACCGATATCAATGGTGGTCTTGCCGTTATAAGCCGCGCCTGCGTAGCAGCCCGCATCCTTGGGCGTGCTGTTGCTGGTCGGATCGGAGTTGCGGATATCATCGATCAGCGCACTGTAGTGCCAGAACATCGCAGCTTCGTACAGCAGGCCACTCTCGTCCGGTGACTGACCTTCCTGTGCATCTGTTGCCGTGATGACATTCGTGCCGCTGATCTTGGCGACCGTGTAGGCCTTGGCATGGGTGCCGGCACCTCTCAGCATGGTCGCGGTAGTCGGTGTCGTGGTAAACCCGGAGACGTATTTCTTCTGCAGATCCGTACTCGGATTGATACTGGCGTCGAGCAGTTGCACGGTCAGTGCGCCATTACGCCAGCGATAACCATTGCCTTCGGAGCTCTGTGCCTTGGTGATATGCAGCTGGCGGTTCGGGTCGCGGATGTAGTCCGTCGGGGGCGTTGGCATCGAGCTGAAGGTGCTGCACTGTTCTTTGATGTAGGCAGTCGCGCTGGGGCCTGCCGCAAGTGCAGACCTGGCGGCCGTCAGTACCTGCTCATCCGAATAGCAGACCGGATCAGTGTAATCATGCAGCCCCAGCACACACTGGGAGCGCGTGGCATGGATGCCTTCATCCAGGATGGAACGCTGGCCAAAGCCGACCCGAATGGTGGGGGTGGAGCTCAGCCCCTTTGCCACCGCCTCGGCCGCCGTGATCAAGGAATTGGCGCCACCGGGGCAGTCGTCCGGGTTCTCGCTCATGATGCCGGCCAGTGTGAACACCAGGCTGTCACCATCGCTGTCTACCAGTCCGGCGGTCGTGGTGCGCCCGTCCTGCAGCTTGGTCGTGATCCAGTTCTGGTAGGCCACCACCGGCCAGGTCTTGCAACCGATCTGCAGTGTACCGGCCGTGGTGCGGTCGGCATTGGCCAGCGTCACGATGAACCCTTTGGCGGGTACCGCCGCAGTAAACGGGGCCACCGACGGGGCGTTCAGTGCGTTGACCTCGGACTGCAGGATAGCAGCCTTGTTGCCGGATGCGTCTATGCCGTTTAAGGGGTCGAGTCCGCCATCGCGATCCTGGTGCAGGATATCGTAGGCACGGTTCAGCTCGCCTTCGACGGCCGGTATGCAGGCATCCGTGACGCCATCAGAGACCAGCACTTCCTTGGTGTTCTGGGCTGTGCTGCAGGTCACCGACCCGGCCGGGCCGGACGCGGTGACGCCCAGTGCCGGTAGCAGGCTGGACAGGCCGCGGCGCGGTTCCATGGTAAACAGGTCGACATAGTCGACGTCGTGGATACCGTCGTAGTCATGCACCAGGCCGTCCACGGCGCGCCCCAGGCCGTCATTGGCCTGAACATCGTACCCCTCGCTGTGCTTGGTGATGGCGTTCGGCGCGATTTCATCGATATCCGGGACGTTGTTCGGGCTGTCGGTGATGACGTCGATGTGTCCGCCAGGGATTTCTGCCGGGGACGGAAACTCACTGATCGGCAACTGGATTCCATTGATGAACATCTTGTCGATGCCGGCCCGGAGCCGTGCAAAGGTAGGCTGGGCGATGTTGCCCGGGCCCAGGTTCAGGCCGACCGGCGCCTTGTCCACGCCGGATACCTGCACGGCATCACCGCTGTCCAGTACGCTGTCGCCATTGAGGTTGTAGACAATCTTGCTGCCATCGCTGCCCTGCAGATAGTCGAGCGACATCACCCAGCTGTCACCGGCCGCGTTGTTGGTGCCGCAGTTGGGCGTCGCGCCAGTCGGGTTGTTGGTGACAAACTGTACCCGTCCGGCACGCACGAACGGTGAGCCGACCAGGCGTTCCCCACAGTTCGGGAACTCCACCTTCCAGCCCTGGTACAGGGTCGGACATGGCGAAATGCCAAACGGGCAGCGGTAATACACGCTGCTGGGGGTGGGTACGATACGGACCTTTTCGGCCGGGTTTCCGGTGACAAAGACCTTCGAGGTTTCCGAGAGTGTTTGCGATTGCAGATCGCTGCTGTGGTAGGGCAGGGTGCCGCTGGCCTTCAAGGTGGCCAAATCGGAGGTATCCAGCCACAGGCCATGTATGGCCTGTTTCTCCGTGTAGTCCGCCTGGACAGTCGGATCGCCACCGGAGGCGAGGCCGTCGTTCAATGCATCGTCGAGGCTGAAGATGCTGCCGGTGCCGAAGTAGATCATGTGGCCGTATTCCGACGGGTGCTGGGCCACGGCCGGTGCATTCGAGATCGGTTGGTCCGGGTCGCCATCGTAGATCTTGGTGGCGATCGAGTTGGCCGGGTTGGACTGGTCGATTTCGAACATCCACAGGTCGCCATTGATGTCACCGCCGAATACCAGTTCCACCTGGTCGTCATCGTCGGTGCTGAGCATCGTCACGGCAGACAGGCCCCCGACGGTGCCGGTGTTGATCTCGGTAGTGGCCTGGGTATCCAGGTTGACCATCATCAGCGAGGTGGTCTGGCCGGCACTGGTCTTGTAGCCATTGCCGGTGAAAATGTACCAGGTCGGGTCGGCGTTGCTGGCACCAATAAATCCGATGCTCGGTGCACCGTAGATATGGCCCCAGTGACCGCCGGTTTTTTCAAACAGCAGTTTGTCGGAGGTGTAGGTCGGGTCGGTCACATCCAGCGCAAACAGCCCCTCAAAGCCGGCGCCGCCACCACCGGTCAGGATGGTGTGCCAGACCGGTGTGGATGAACCAATCTGGGCCGAATTGACGGTCAGTTCGCCATCCACGAAGTAGCTGTGATTATAGGTAGCATAGCGTCCGGCCAGTGTGCTGAGCTTGTCGAGCACCATGGAGGGAACGTATGCGTATACCTCGGAGCCATCATTTTCATCGAACACGTGCAGCATGCCGTCATTGGAACCGACGGCAAGGCGACCGGCACGGCTGGCATAGCTTGATGCGAAGCTGGTGAAACCGGTAACGCTGCCCAGCAACTCCTTCGGCGCACCGATGAAAACCGGTGTACTGGTGATATCACCCAGCAGGCTGTAGCGGTTGCGCAGGTCTCCCAGCGAGCCGGTCAGGGTGTCGTGCTGTTTTTCATGCAGGCGCTGTCCGCGGATATAGTTGAGAATGTCGCTCGCCGTTGCGGTGTTGAGTGCGGGGTTGGCGGCAGCCACGATGGTGTTATAGGTGTCCCTGTCGAGCAGTGCGCGCTGGGTGTCGCTCAGCAGGTCCCACGTGAAAGCAATCTGTTTGCTGGTCGCGGCAGGAAATGCGACGGCATCTACGTGAGTAAAAATATTGCGGTTCTGCCAGTAGCTGCCGGTCGGGTCATCGCCACCGTTGCCAAGGAAACTGGCGCGTGCTGACCAGCAGCCACTCAGGGGGCGATCGCATCCTCCGTTACTGCCCTGGGTGGGCGGGTTGGCGCCGACATTTACATCCGTGGTCCGGTTGCCGTTCTGGCCAATCTTGTATTCGATGATATCGCCCTGCCAGGCACCGTTCTCGAACCATGGCCGGTAGGCAATCGTATCGGTATTGAGCAGGTCACGATCCTGCAGCACATACTGGCCAAGTAGCACCGTCGGCTGGGTGTCGGGGATAAAGACTGCTGCCGCGTAGAGCAGACAGCTTGCCACAACCGCAAGGCCGCCGGCCAGCTTGATGCGGAAATACCTGTTGTGCCTATTCATACTGTTCTCCGGTTGCTTTCTGTCTACAGTGGGTCGGTAACGACTACCGACTGCAGGATGCGTTTGGCGCCGCGCGCGGCTCCGCTCTGTGCAGAAACCAGGAATACCTGGACCACTGCCCCGGGCAGGGGATTCATGATGGAGTCCTCTACGGATTTGCTTTCCGCCTCGGTCAGGTCTGTGCCGCCATCCTGGATAACGTATTGTCCGATACCGTCGTCTGCATTGCCGTCGCCGTCGGTATCGATACCGTCGCCATTGATGTCCGGCAGCGTCACCGTGGCGTGATCAAAGCTCCAGACCAGGTCGGTTGGTTGCTGGGTACCTGATGTGCTGCTGTCAAAGTCGGTGGTGGTTCTTGTGTAGTAGTGATCACCCGCGCTATCCGGATCAAACGGGTTGCCGGCCACGGTCTTGATGTCATTCTCGGCCGCGATCAGCACATATTCAGCATTGTTCAGTGCCTGGGTCTGGTACTGGGTATTGCCCGCCATCAGGTTCTCGAGCCGTGAAAGGTTCATGCCAAATACGCCGAGTACGGTCAGTACCAGCAGGAAGATCAGCGCCATGAACAACGCTGCCCCGCCCTGGTTGCGGCTGTGATTGCCAATTTTTCGGTTATTGGTGTGCAGCATGGAATACTCCGTCAGGCTAGTTACGCAGACTTACCGTGCTGGTGAACAGCTGGCGCCGGTAGTTGTCATTCGGGGTGTAATTGATATTGCCCATGTTGTAGTTGTTGGTGCTGGTGTAGCCGGGATCGGGACACTCCGCGCGCATCAGCATCCATACACGTGCGGCGATGACCTCGCCCCAGCTGGTGGTGTCGGTAGCCGCAGGTGCATCCACGAAAAGGTCGACTGTGCGATCATCGTTGGTGTCCCGGCCGTACTGCACCTGGAACTGTTCGACACCATAGGCGATTTCCTCGGATTGCAGCGCGCCGTTTACCAGGCCGACCCGGTACAGTGACGGGATGGTCGCGCTGCCGGTACACTTGTTCGGATCACTGTTGTCGGAGGTGTGAATGTAATAACCGTTGGCTACCAGCTCCGCGGTACGCTTTACGGTGCCAACTACAATGTCGTTGGCAGCCTGGTCCTGGCCGCGAAACAGTTTTCCCGAGAACAGCGTTGAGCGAATGTAGAACTGGTTGTTGTCGAATCCGGGTGTGCTGATGCTGCCTACCACCCACGGTGCCGCATAACGGGTGACCAGGATGTCGCCGACATGAGTGGCTCCGCCGCTCAGCGCCTTGAGACAATTGTAGCCGGTCCGGTCGTCATCCTTGCCAAAGACCGGCAAGGTCAACATGCGTGCCCAGTTGGTGCTGCTGCATGTACCGTCGTCGGTAGCAATCATGTTACCGCTGATTACCCCTGCCGGCGTGTTGTCCTCGATTTTGCTGATGTCGGCATTGCCTCCCCAGTAGCCGGCGCGCCGCAGGTCGGTGGTGATCACCTCCATGGCGTAGCGGCCATTTTCCTGCAATCTGCCCAGGCTTTCCTGGATGGTGTAGCTTTTTTTCGAGCCGAGAAAAATCTGGCTGACCCCGGCCATCAGGATGAGGGTGATCACCATGGCAACCATCAACTCGACCATGCTGAAACCGCGGGCGTGACGGGGAAACCGGCTGAAGTTCCTGTTTCTGTTCATGTGCATTACCTGGTCACCAGCTGGAAACAACGGAAATCAGCGTCTGACAGCGGCGGGCAGTTGAAGGTAGTCGTGTTTGGATTGCGCGACTCATTCCAGTAAATGGTGACCACGTGTGTGGTCTTGCCGTCCACGACCGGGCAGGCCGGTACCGTGGCAGTTGTGCATTGCGTGATCTGGCTCTGGCCATCCGGCAGCCGCACAATATTATTGCGCCACTCATCCAGGTCTGTTTCTGCGAGGGTGACTGGAGTTGAGGTTACTGCGGTCGCGCGTGCTATGACGTATTCGTTATTTGCCACCCCGGCCGGGTTGGCGCGCATGCGGTCGGTGATGTCGTAGGCGAACTGGGAGACCAGCGTGCGCATACTGGCCATCTGATTGGAACGCAGCCCGGTGGTCTGCAGGGCGGCCAGGCCAAGCAGGCCGATGGAAAGTACCAGCAGTGCGATCAATACTTCCAGCAGGGTAAAGCCGCGCTGTTGCCTGCTTGCTCTGTGCATTGGTGTGCGCATGGTCAGGATTCCTTACGGACAGGCAACGGTGGAAACAAGGGTATGACCCTGTGTCGTGATCTTGATATCGCGTGCCTGATCGATGTGACACTTGTCGGATACCAGCCGGAAAGTAACGGTACCGCCATTGGAGGCCAGCCCGGTGGGCAGAAAACGCAACAGGGTGGCGGTAGTGGTCAATGTGTTCTTGTAATCAATGCCGGTGCCCGTTTTCATCAGGCAGTCTTCGGTTGCTTCGCACAACGGTGCTGATGCGCCGGCATCCAGGTCGCCATCGAGATTGAAGTCCGAAAACACCAGCCAGCCATTTTGCCAGTCTGCGGCGTTATTGGAGCAGCTGGTCAGGTCGCTACTCGGGCAGATCACGGTATTGACACCTTGCTTCACGGCCTCGCTCCGCGCCAGCTGGATGGAGCTGGCGATATCATTGCTTTGACCCACCAGCCGGTTGTTCCTGGTGAAATCACCCAGAAAGGGAACGGCGGCTGCCAGCAGGATCGCTACCACCACCAGTGTGATCATCAACTCGACCATGGTGAATCCACTTTCTCTTGCAATAATCATGTTTTACAAACCTCGCTCATCCGTGTCATCACCTATAAGATAAGCGGCTGTGTTTACCCGACGGGCGGGATCAGCGGCTGATCTGATACGGTTTCCGGGCAGTGGGCAGCCTCAAGATTGCAGCCCGGGCTCACTGGTATCGGCCATGGGTGATGGATCTTGATCGGGTAATTCCGGGAACGTAGGGACAAGCCGGGAAAATTTTCGCAATGAATGCGGGCAGCAAAAACCTTGATTGTGTGGTCGTAGGCGGCGGATTGCTCGGATTGCTGACGGCACGCACCCTGGCCCTTGAGGGACTGGCGGTCAGCGTGCTGGAGCGCGGTTCGTTATGTAGTGAGTCTTCCTGGGCCGGGGGCGGGATCCTTTCCCCCCTGGTACCCTGGGACTATCCCGGGCCAGTGTCTGCACTGGTGCGCTGGAGCCAGCGTGCCTATCCACGCATGACGGCCGAACTGTATGACACGACCGGTATCGATGCCGAGTGGACGCGTTGCGGGCTGTTGATGGAGGGTGTCGCCCTGGATCAGCGCATAGCGGACTGGGCGGCCCGCAATGCCTGTGTCGTTGAGGAGCTGGATGCGCAGTCGGCCGCCAGGCTGGAACCTGCACTGGCCGGGTTGGCCGGTATGGCGATACACCTGCCGGAAGTCGCGCAAGTACGCAACCCGCTACTGTGCAAGGCACTGGCCCGGGCACTCCGGATGCAGCAGGTGGAGGTGCGGGAGCAGAGCCCGGTGCGCCGCCTGCTGGTTCATAACCGGAAGGTCACAGGGGTAGAGACCGATGCGGGCAAGTTGACTTGCGATCGAGTGGTTATCGCCTGTGGTGCGTGGAGTCCGCAGTTGCTGCCTGAGACGGGCAAGGTATTGCCGGTCTGTCCAGTACGTGGCCAGATGATCCTGTTTCAGGCCCGGCCAGGGTTGCTGCATCATATCGTGCTGCGGGACGGCTATTACCTGATCCCGCGCCGTGACGGATTGATACTGGCGGGCAGCACCCTGGAGCATGCCGGTTTTTGCAAGGACGTGACGGAGCAGGCCAGACAGGAACTCCGCATGGCGGCATTCCGTATTTTGCCGGCGCTGGCCGAATATCCGCTGGTAAAGCACTGGGCCGGGTTGCGGCCGGGATCGCCGCAAGGCATACCCTATATTTGTGAGTACAGTGAAATCAGCGGTTTGTACCTGAATACCGGGCACTTCCGCAACGGCGTGGTGATGGGGCCGGCATCGGCGCAACTGGTAACCGATTGCCTGCTGGAACGCGAGAGTTTTACTGATCGGGCACCGTACCGGCTTTGAGTAACGTAGACGGGCGGTGCCCTGGTGCATATAATGTGCGCAGGAAAAGCTATGAACAAACAGATGCTTAGTGTTGATGGTGCCGATTTGTCGGTGATGCTCCGGGAGCATGGAATTCTGCCGACCCGGCAGCGGCGGCTGATTGCGCGCGTATTATTTGCCCGGCACCATCACTTTTCCGCCGACCAGGTCTTGCGTGAAGTCAATACCGGTGGGGAGCATGTGTCGAAGGCCACGGTCTACAACACGCTCGGTCTGTTTGCACGTAACGGGTTGGTGCGCGAAGTTATCGTGGACCCGACGTGTGTCTTCTATGATCCCAATACCACCCCGCACCATCATTTCTACAATGTCGACAGTGGCGAATTACTCGATATCGACTCTGACAGTATCCACATCAGTGAACTGCCATGCCTGCCTGCCGGAACCACCGCTGCCGGTGTCGACGTGATTATCCGGGTGCGCAACGAAGTTGCCAACTAGCTGTACCACACACAACGGAACCGTTAGAATTCCCCGCACGCAAATCGCGCCGGAGTAGCTCAGTCGGTAGAGCAGCTCATTCGTAATGAGACGGTCGGGAGTTCGATTCTTCTCTCCGGCACCATATAAAACAAAAGGTTAGTTAGCTTTGCTGCTACCTTGATCCACTACAGTAACAATGAGACGGGTGGGAGTTCGATTCCTCTCTCCGCACCAGTTAAAAAGCCCGCAACTGCGGGCTTTTTTTACGTATGGTATGCCGCTGCACGGCAAGCCTTCTATGAGCCGGGGGTGCAATCGTTAATATTGCCGGCGAACAGTTTCGGAATGCCGTTGGTGTTGACCTTGATCTGTTTGCCGAACTCGGTGCCACGACTGTCGCAAAACGACATGATGGCAATGCCACTTTCGTTGGTGGACCCATTGGAATTGAATTCCAGGTTGTTGTTCCAGGTTGCGTTGGTGCGCATTTTCACATTCGACTGGCTTGGCTGGACCACGCGCAGCAGTATGTCTGTACCGTTATTGTAGACATTGTTACTGTATTTGCCGTTATCGGCGAAGATGAGATAGCCGTCGCTCCAGTTGAAATTGCTGCCACCGCAGGACGGAACCGGTGCTCCTGTGGTGTTGCTGCGGCACATAATGACACGGACATCCCGCTTGGCTGCCTCGCTGCGTGCGTAGTGGATATCGGTTACCACGTTATTCAGGTGTGCAACCAGCTGGTTGTCCTTGATCATGCTATTTATGCTCGGGACAGCCAGTGACAGCACGATGGAAATCATGCCAATCGTGATAAGAATTTCCGGGAGTGTGAACCCGCGCGATTTTTCGTGATCGACCATGGGGCGTTGACAGTAATGGTTGCCGCACAAGACTGTGCGCCAGACGTTATCGACCCCGACAATAAAATCTGTAGCAGTGCGCTAACGGAATGTTGCCGGATTAATCGAACACCATCGAAAGATCAATGGCTTGAATATGCTTTGTGAGGCTGCCAACAGAAATGTAGTTGACCCCGGTGCGGGCCGCCAGGCTGATATTTTCCAGCCCGTAACCACCGGAGGCCTCCAGCTCGGCACGGCCGGCGACCTGTTGCACAGCGGCGGCCAGTTGTTCGATGGAGAAGTTGTCCAGCAACAGGCGGCCGGCACCGGCGGCAAGTGCTTGCTCGATCTGTGTGTCATGTTCGATCTCCACCTCCACCAGCAGTTCCGGGTGTGCCTGGCGGGCCTGTTCGACTGCGCGGTGAATCGAGCCGGCGGCGTGGATGTGGTTTTCCTTGATCAGGTAGGCGTCATACAAGCCGCTGCGATGATTGTGACAGCCGCCGGTACGTACGGCGTATTTTTGCGCCTGACGCAGGCCCGGTATGGTTTTGCGGGTATCGAGGATATGCACCGGCAACCCGCTCACCGCATCGGCATAACGTCGCGCCAGCGTGGCGGTCGCCGACAGCGTTTGCAGGAAGTTCAGTGCGGTTCGCTCGCCGGTCAGCATGGCCCGCGCCGGACCGGACAGGGTGCACAGGGTCTGGTTACTGCTGACCCGATCGCCGTCACGAACCTGCCATTGAACAGTTACATCGGTATCGAGTTCGGCAAACACGGCAGTAAACCACGCCATGCCACACACGACAGCCGCTTCGCGGGTGATGACGTGTGCACGCGCCTGCTGCGTCGCGGGAATGATCGCGGCACTGATGTCGCCGCTGCCAACGTCTTCTGCCAGCGCGCTGCGCACGCTGTCCAGTAGTGGTTTATCGAGTACCTCGATCAGCATTCAGGTGGAGATTTCGAGCAGCTCGATCTCGAATACCAGGGTCGCATTGGGCGGGATCACGCCACCGGCGCCACC
>CAJQOV010000156.1 GCA_905480065.1 uncultured Gammaproteobacteria bacterium
GCTGTCCCATATACTCCCTCTCCCTCCGGGACGACTGCATGGATGCAGGAGGTACGAGTCCAGGGACGGACTCGGTAGAGCGCAGCAGAAACAAAAACGGGTCGGTGTCCTTTTGCATCGCTGGACAGCATATTAGACACTGCCTTTGAGAGAAAAAGGACACCGACCCCTTTTTTTGCACACTATCTGTCCGGCGCATGCAGGCGATCGAGACACAGGCGCTGGCGCTGGTCGAACAGGTGACGCGACCCGATGCTTACTGCCAACAGCGTCCCCACCCCGGTACCGGCCGTGATCAGGAACATGATCAGTATCTGGTATTTCACCGCTTCCACCGGTGCAGCGCCAGCCAGGATCTGACCGGTCATCATGCCCGGCAGGCTCACCACACCGGCGGCGGCCATCGCATTGATCATGGGGATCATGCCACTGCGGATCGCCTTGCGCCGGTACTCGGCAACCGCCACATCCCAGCGCTCGCCCAGCATCAGGCGTGCCTCGATGATGCTGCGCTGGTCCCACGCGGCCTGGTTCAGACGATCCATGGCAATGGAGATGCCGGTCATGGTGTTACCGAGCAACATGCCCAGCAGCGGGATCGCATACTGCGGTGAATACCAGGGCACGTTGTTGAGAATGACCACCAGCGCAAAGATCGTCACCGCAAAAGACGACAGGAACATCGAAACCGTCCCGATGGCATAACCCCACCAGCCGCGGAAGCGGCGTTCCTGGCGCGCCATGACCTCGCGCCCGGCGATCAACAGCATGCTCAGCGATAACAACGCTACCCAGCCGGGCTGCGCGTTGGCGAACAGCGCCTTCAACACCAGCCCGATCAGGGTCAGCTGCAGCGTGGTGCGCACCGCCGCGACCAGCAGCTGGCGGCTGACCCCGGTGCGCATGTACATCGAGAGCAATGCCAGCAGCAGCACCAGGGTGGCTGCAATGGCGAGATCGGTTGTGCTGAGGACTACCATGTGCATGGCACGCTCACTCCTCTTTCAGCAGGCCGTCGATCAGCCGGGCGTGACGTGTCGCCACGCGTTTCACCTGGGCAGGATCATGGCTGACCCAGATCACGGCCGCGTGGCGCTGCCGCCGGTAATCGGCGATCAGCTGCTCGACACGTTGCGTGTTGTCCGCATCCAGGTTCGCCGTCGGCTCGTCCAGCAACAGCACGTGCGGGCGATTGGCCAGCAGGCGCAACAACGCCAGGCGTTGCCGTTCGCCACTCGACAGTCGATTGACCGGCCGATCCAGTATGTCTTCCTCGAGGCCCAGCAGTGCCGGTGTAAATGGTGGCACCGTGTGGAAATGCGCGCGCGCCGTGCGCAGCCACCAGCTGCTCTCCGGCGGCAACAGGCCAACCTGTCTGCGCCATTGCGGCGGCGCAATCGCGCGCGCAGGCATATCCTGCAGCAATACCTCGCCGTCATGCGGATCGAGATCGGCCAGCGCACGCAACAGCAGGGTCTTGCCGCTGCCGGACGGGCCCGTGATGCACAGGCACTCGCCGGCCGCAAGCGACAAGGTGACCGGACCCAGCATGGGCAAGGCAAGACCCTTGATTTGCAGCAATGGCGGTGTTTTACTCAATGGCGGATTTCCGCTGCAGCAAGAAACGGGGAACAGAACGGGTTTTTCCACAACCGATGGCAGATTCAATCGGCAACCGGCGGAGAGGAAAAACGTGGTCTGTGCACGATATCGTCAACATGATTTAATCGAGGCCATTATGTCAGAACCGACCATTGCACAAAAAGGGCCCTACGCAAAGGAACTTGAACCCGGCAGCTATTGGTGGTGCTCCTGTGGCAAATCGAAAAACCAGCCATTTTGTGACGGGTCGCACAAGGGTAGTGAATTTACGCCGGTGAAATTCGAGATCACCGAATCGAAGAAGGTATGGTTGTGCGGTTGCAAGCATAGCATTACGCAACCGTTCTGCGACGGCGCACACAACAAGCTGTAGCGTAATAGAGTGACAGACGCCGTTGTACGCATTGTTCACTTCTCTGCGTGTAAATGACTAAAAAAGGGCGCCGCAGCGCCCTTTTTTACTGCAGGTAAAAAACATCCCCTACAGGTTATATCCCACCTCATCGTGCAACACGGTGTCGAGACCTTCCGTCTCCTGGTCACCGGTAACGCGCAAGCCGATGAAGGCATCGACCAGCTTGAGGATAATCCAGCTCAGAATGCCGCTGTAGACCAGGGTGGCCGCAACACCGACAAACTGCACCCACACCTGTCCGCCCATGGTCATGCCTTCCTGCAGACCGGCGCCGCCCAGGATGGCCACGAACACACCGGCGAGCAGCGTGCCGATAATGCCGCCAACGCCATGCACCGGGAACACGTCGAGGGAGTCATCGACCTTGAGTGTCTGCTTGATATAGCTGGTGCAGACATAGCAGACCACGCCGGCACTGAGGCCGATAATCAGCGCGCCGGCAGGACCGACGAAACCGGAAGCCGGGGTAATGGTGCCGAGGCCCGCCACCATGCCGGTCACGATACCCAGTACGCTCGGCTTGCCATGGCGCACCCACTCCATCGTCATCCAGGCCAGCGATCCGGCCGCAGCGCTGATGTGGGTAACCAGCATGGCCATACCGGCGTCTCCATTCGCAGCCAGCGCACTGCCGGCATTGAAACCGAACCAGCCCACCCACAGCATGGCGGCACCCGCCACGGTCATGGTCATGTTGTGTGGCGGCATCGGCACCTTGCCGAAACCCTTGCGCGGCCCCAGCACCAGGGCGGCAACCAGCGCGGCCACGCCGGCATTCACATGCACCACGGTACCGCCGGCAAAATCCAGCAGGCCCATCTGCTGCAACCAGCCACCGCCCCACACCCAGTGGGTAACCGGCGCATACACCACAATCACCCAGATCGCGGAAAACAGCATCATGGCGGAAAACTTCATGCGCTCGGCAAACGCGCCGACAATCAGCGCCGGCGTGATGATCGCGAAGGTCAGCTGGAACATCGAGAACACGGTTTCCGGGATCGTGCCAGTCATGCTGTCAC
>CAJQOV010000157.1 GCA_905480065.1 uncultured Gammaproteobacteria bacterium
GCTGCCAGGTCTTCTCGGGCGCAATAGGAAATTCTGACACCTTTCACCGATCATTTGAGGCAAAATATACGCCCTCGCAGGGATGCAACCCGATCAATGCGGCAAGCAGGCTTATGCAGGTTCATCTATCCCCTGACCATAGGGCATTCTGATAATATATCCAGATAACGTGGCCAGATGGTTGTGGTTAGCAACCTCATTCCATCCCTGACGGAACGTACCCGAAGCAGACCATACTTGCCCAGAACATTCTGTTCACAATCTAATGTCGGAGAGCTGCTCGCAAACAATGGAAAATGTTAATTTACTCTGCCTAAAATGGGGTGATCGATATGGCCCGCATTACGTCAACGTACTTTTCCAGTCCGTCAAGCGCAACTTGAGCCGGCCTTTTCGACTTCACTGTTGTACCGACGATGCCACGGGACTGCATCCGGATATTGAGGTCATCCCGTTCCCCTCCAACCCTGGCATCAAGCGCGGCTGGCCAGACATTCTTGTAAAGCTCATGGTCCTGCAGGATGGCTTCGGCAACTTACAGGGAGCAACACTGTTCCTCGATCTGGACGTTGCTATCACAGGACCACTGGACTGCTTTTTCGATTACATGCCGGGTGAATTCTGCATCATTCATAACTGGGTTCACTGGCGCAAGGCAATCCTGGGGAGACGACCAGCCGTGGGCAATTCTTCCGTGTTCCGTTTCGAGGCAGGTAAGTCAGGCTACGCGTACGAAACCTTTCTGCGTGAAATGCACCGGGCAGAAGATCGCAGCAGCTTCAACACCGAACAGGCCTTCCTGACCTACGCACTGGGCAATCCGCAGTGGTGGCCGGAGGCATGGGTGCAGAGCTACAAGTGGAACTGCCGGCCAGCGTTTCCTCTTAACCTGCTACGAACACCGAAATTGCCGGCAGACTGCCGCATCCTGGTATTCCACGGCCGGCCAGATCCGGACGAAGCCATACTGGGCTACAAGGGTCGCAAGCTGCATCACCGCATCCTTTCTGCCCCGTGGATCGCGGATTACTGGAAACCGTGAATCTTTCGGGCGAAGGCACTCGCCGCAAGACAAAAGGATCTTCATGAAGGTACTACACGTCTCTCACCAGCAATACAAGTATTTAGGCGCCAGAAATTACCTGCTCCCCGTGAGAGTAAATAATGGTTTCATAAGAAATAATCACGAAGTGTACTGGTTCAGTGACCGGGATGTTGCACGCGCCTCATCGTGGCTTCACACACGCAGCACAGGTATTGGTGCGTGCAACAGGAAATTCCTGCAGGCCTGCCATAACTTCATGCCGGATGTAATCGCACTTTGCTCGGCGGACATCTTGAGCCCTGAAACGATCGCAGAAGCACGAAAGATTGTCCCCAACGTTGCAGTATTCCAGTATTACATCGATACCCTCTCTATCGAGCGTAACTTCGCCAACGTAAGCCGCAAGAAAAACGTCGTCGATATGACCTTTGTAACGACTGCGGGTGATGTACTAAAGCGCCTGTCAGGTGGACGCTCCAAAGTTTCCTTCATGCCGAACCCGGTAGATCCCAGTATCGACACACATAAATGCCATGAACGTGACGATCTGAGTAATGATATTTTCTTTGCAGGCCATGTCGGCGGTAAATGGCAGGATGCTGACAATCTGCGAAACAGGGCTTATGAAATAATCCAGAGGGAATTCCCGCAAGCCCACTGCGCATTTCACAGCCAGGATATTCACGGCTATCTCTATGGTGCGAATTTCGTAAAGATTATGACTGATTCACGGATTGGGCTTAATTTCAGCCAAAAACACAAGAATGCCAGCCCCGGTCCGGGTGGTGAACTGTACATGTACTCATCAGACCGCATCGGGCTCTACCAAGGAAACGGCTTGTTGCTATTCTGCACCAGCGAGTTCAATCTGTCGAATCTCTACGGCGCGGACACTCTGGTCGAAGTCGCAAGTGAGGCTGAATTCATTGACAAACTGAACTATTACCTCGAACACGACCATGAAAGAAAAAAGGTTGCCAAAGCCGGCTACGAACTTGCCCATCGGGAATTCAATGAACGCCTGGTTTCCCAATATATGATTGAATCAACGCTTGGGATCACTTTCACACACGCCTACAAGTGGCCTACAACCACGTACTGAAACACTTCCCATGCCGGTCGATCAATCACGGTATTCCCTGCGCATAAAGATGCTGGGCAAGTACAAACCCGGGGGCGATGGCGAGGGCTGGCTGAAGTTTTTTCCCTCGCGCCGTCCTGTTTGGGGAAATTGCGAGTTTCTGTTTGACCGCCACTGTCGTGACTATGACTGGCTGGTGGTCTACGATGACCTGCCCTCACTGGCCGGCGAGCGCCACACCCTATGGGTCGAGGAACTGGCCTGCCCACCAGAAAATACTTTGTTGTTGTTGACCGAGCCATCAGTGGTCAAGACCTATGGCCGCACCTACCTCAACCAGTTCCGGTGGATCTTGAGCACGCATGAGGTCTGGGCCTCGGGCAACCACCGGGGCCGCATTTTCCAGCAACCTGCGTTGTACTGGTTTTATGCCTCCACCTCGCCGCGCGGTGATTACGACACTCTGGTTGCCAACGTTCCGATAAACAAAACCGCCGAATTGTCTACCGTCTGTTCCAGCAAGCGACATGGACATACCCTGCATCGTGCGCGCTACAATTTCACTCAGGCGCTGAAGGCGCGCCTGCCCGTTCTGGACATATATGGCCATGGAGTACGACCGCTGGTCGACAAGGCCGACGCCCTTGATCCCTATCGCTATCACCTGGCGATTGAAAACTATATGGGACTGCACCACTGGACGGAAAAGCTCTCCGATGCCTTCCTCGGCGCATGTATGCCGATCTACTATGGCTGCCCCAATGCCGAGGAATATTTCCCTGCGGAGAGCTTTTTGCGTATTGATCTGGCCGACGTTGATGGCGCGGTGGAAATCATCCAGCGGGCGATCCACGACAGATTATGGGAACAGAATCTTCCGGCAATTCTGGAAAGCCGTCGTCGAGTGCTGGAGGAATATAATACCATTGCCACAATCGTGCGCCTCGTCAACGAGCGGCATGCTACCAACCGCTGCATTCCGGCCACGCCAGTTCGCATCCAGAGCCGCCGGAGCCTGCACCGGCAGCTCCTGCCGGGGCTGCTCTATGGCATGGAAAAATTCTATGTACGCACCCGCCACTTGCTAGACAAGTATTGATGCCTGCCCGTACTCAGGCTAGTGCATGGCGCATTCGGAACCAATAGCCGCGCAGGAAGCTGCGAAATGCCTTGTGCGAGCGCAGCGTCACAACTTTTTCGGCGCAACTTGGTTGATATAATCGTTTGGTCCAGTAAGTCGCCCACGCGAAAGGATTGTAGACATTCAGTATCCGGTGCCTGGCTTCCAGCATGGCTGCTTCACGATGAGGCGCCAAAGGCTGGTCGAGCAAACTTTCAATGCGACTCGCTATTGTCCCAAGATCGAGGCCATTGATAGACAGCAGCGCATCCTCTGGCAAATAGTCACCAATATTCGGGCAACCGAGATAAACCGGGTAGGCCCAGCCAAGATAGGCATCAGCGAGCTTCTCTGTCCAGTAATTAGGTAGCACACTGTTCTCCAGTACCAGATGAAAGCGGTTGGGCAAAATCGCATCCATCTTGTCGTTGATCGGCTCAAACCCGCGGCCAAGGTGTATCAGCCGGTTTCCCAGTTTCTGCTTGAGACCCTCCAGCAATAGCAGGCGTTTTCTCTGTCCTTCTGTCTTGCTGGCATCCGAGCACACCACTGAAATCCGGTTCTGTTTCTCGGGACAAGCCAGTGCGGCCAGGTGGTCGTAGCCGTAGCGGTAGCTGTTGCTACTCCTATCCAGTCCAACATGCCAGTTCAACCCCAGGGCACTAATGAAAAGATGCGGGTGATGCGATTCGGCATGGCTGTCCACCACTGAGCCGAACTGCCGGTAGAAGGCCTGAGGATAGAGCTTCTTGGACAGGGGTTCACCGGCAATGAACAGGGTATTTTCCGGCGCGACCATGCAAGAGTCGCGTGGCCTGGCATTACCCAGTACCACCGCAAAATCCGCATGCCCGCCCTCTTCCGGATTAACATCAAAACGGATATTTTCCCAGCGCAGACTGCCGCCAGGGGTAAGCAGCTCCATGCCGCGGTGTGCACAATCCATGTTGATGCGCACCAGAATTTCATTCGTGCAAGTCACACCAGACTCCTGTTACCAAGTGTTACGCCAAACGCGTTAATGACGGGCTGTAATTGAACCCGCCAGATCCGGAACGAAGCGTGAATCACCGCATTGCTGCTCATGTTTCTACGCATCTCTGGCACGCGCCGCGATCTGGTCAGGCAGTAACCGCCCTCATAATGCAGTTATGGAAAAACGGTAGCCACGCCGGGGCAGACTCAGTCGGGCGACGCAGTCGAACTTCGGTGACGCCCGGCAGGCTGAGCTGCGGATGAAATCCACCATCTTCCAGTCAGTATTGCATAACAAGTCTTGCCTGTTGTGCTTGAGCGAGCATCCGGATCAAAAAGATCCCGCCAGAATAGTGCCCTCACAAAACAGTCTTTCCGGAGTTGCCTGCCAGTTCACAATATAGCGCGAGGGTCTGCTCAAGCATGGCGGACCGTGAAAACGCCGGGCTTTCCGCTACCGGCTGCGGAGTATCGAGGAGCTGCAGGGTACACTCCAGCAAGGCGCGCGCATCACCGCGGGCCAGCCTCCCTGCCGGATACAATTTGCCGAGTATCTCGCCCACTCCACCATGGTCGTAACCAATCACCGGCACACCCAGCGCCAGCGCCTCGAGCACGGTGCGGCCAAAGGATTCCGGTTTCGCAGAAAGCGACAGCACGATGTCGGAACTGGCATAGATCTGTTTCATGTCCGCGCGCTGCCCGGTAAACGTAATCCGGTCCGCGATACCTTTCGCCACGACACGTTGCTGCAGTTCGCTGATGTACCGGTTCCGCGCCGGGTCAAGATAACCGACCACCAGACCATGCACATCACGGCCCTTTGCGACCAGAGCCGCCACCAGGTCAATGAAGTCCTCGTGCCCCTTCAGCCGCGTCAGCCGGCCCGGCAGCGTCAGCACCCTGCGCCCCTTCAACAACGGGTACTGGGCATACCATGCCTCAAGCCAGTCTGCAGCGGGTCGGTATCCGTATGGAAACTCGGCCCGATCCACCCCGCGATGGATGGTGACAACACGCCGTGGATCGACGTCCGGGTAGTTATCCAGGATGTAGCGGCGTGCCGTGTCCGACACCGCAATCACCCGCTCGCCGCGCGTCATGATGCGGCTATAGGCGTTCACTGAATACAACCCATGCACCGTGGTCACGAAATGCGGACGCTGCGCTACCGGCATACCGCGCCAAGCCAGCCAACCAATCCATGCCGGCATGCGTGATCGCGCATGCAGGATATCGACCTGCTCTTCGCGCAGGAAACGGCGCAGCCTGCTTACCTGTAGCAGGGTGAACAGCGATTTCTTCCCCAACGGCATCGTCACATGCACCGACCCATTCGCAACCAGTTGTTCAACCAACCGCCCGCCTGAGGAGACAACGATCGAACGATGACCGCTGTCGACCAGCGCCTTGCCCACCTCGAGCGTACCGCGCTCGACCCCGCCACTTTCCAGCGCCGGCAGCAGCTGGACGACCGTCAGCCTTGCAGCCATTGGTCCACAATCCAGTCGGCGCAACGCGCCGCCTCGTTGAATGGCTGCGCCGGTGGCTGCAGCTCGCGTCCGGCGCGCCAGTCGGTCAGACGGACAACCTGCCCGCGCCGTACCAGGTCCTCAATCCCGCGTGCGAGGCGATCACCCGCCTTGCGGTACGGGACATCGATCAGGCCAACGGCTGCACCCGAGGTGAGCGCCTCGTACACCATGGACACGCTGTCCGAGGTAACCCAGACCCGGGCGGCCTGTGCCAGCTGCACGGGCAGCCATTCCGGAGCGGTCGCCGAGACCGGTACGATATCCAGGTTTTCCTGCGGCTGATGTCCCAGCGCGCGGCCAAAACTGTCCGGCGTGCGCCGCGAGGTGGCCAGCTGCCAGTGGATCTCCGGGTGGTGGGTGACGATCTCCCGCACCGCAGCGAGCACCGATTCATCCTGCCAGTTGACGTGTGCGGAAGGGCCACCTACCAGGATGAGCCCGCGGCGCGGATCATGCGCAGAGCCGGGCTGTACCCGGTTCAACACCCCCTGCGTTACCAGGATATTGTCTGCGTGGCGTGGACGATCATGGGCCGGGACCATGCACAGGTCGAACCAGCCGTTCGGCAGGGTGGGTTTCATCAGTGCGATTACCTTGCCGCCGCGCATACGACGCGCATTGAGCATCGGCAGGTGGGTGGCGTGACCGGCGCCGATAATCAGGTCCGGATCGGGCTTGTCCAGGCCATACGGATCATGTCCGCGTATACATTCGAGCATCCCCCGGCGGCAGTCGGCCGTGTGAAACAGGAAATCCTCGACCGGGACGCGCTGCTGCAGGGCAGCCAGCAGGCCTGCACTCTGGTTCTCATGACCGTGCTTGCCGTCGGTGAAGCGCCAGACGACGATCGCTGCGGACATGAGTTGCAGTCCGGTCAGCCGGACTGGTCAACCAGGGTGTAATCAGCACCGCAATAGGGGCACTTGACCTTGCCGTTGGTTTCGATGTCCAGGTAAACGCGCGGATGCGAATTCCACAGGCTCATGCCGTCCATCGGGCAATGCAGCGGAAGCTCCGCACGGGTGACCCGGTACTGGTGCTCGGCGTTGGGTTCGAGAAATGTCCGGCTGGCGGATTGTTCAGCGGTATGTGGATTGGGCACGGTATTCTCCTGCTTGCCGTCGGGGCGACGATAGGCCTGTCGGCGGCATTATAGCAAGGCCCTGTACGCAGCGGACCGTCCTGACGCACCCGGATTTCCTGGTCTCACAGGCCATGACGGAACTGTATAATACCAGCCTGGCACTACGGCCCCCGCCCCAAGGCCAAGCAACCGGCGACCCGCGAATGGACAGACCGACAACCAGCCTTGCCCTGTACCGCCGACTGCTGGGCTATTCGATTCCCTACTGGAAGGTGTTGCTGGTGGCCCTGCTCGCCACGACGGTGGCCGCGGCCACGGAACCGGCAGTTCCTGCACTGTTGAAGCCGTTGCTCGACGGCGGTTTCATCCGCAAAGACCCGGGCTCCGTCCACCAGACCCTGTTGCTGCTGATCCTGGTGTTCCTGGTACGCGGCATCTCGAACTATGTCAGCACCGTCGCGATGAACTGGGTTTCCGGCAAGGTCATCAATGACCTGCGCGGTGAAATGTTTCACCGCCTGCTGCTCCTGCCCAGCAGCTACTTCGATGTAACCACCAGCGGAAACATCATCTCGCGCATCACCTTCAATGTGGAGCAGGTTGCGCAGGCCGCCAGCAATGTCCTGCTGGGCGGTGTACGCGACGTCCTGACGGTACTCGGCCTGCTGGCCTTCATCGCCTGGATCGACTGGCAGCTGTCCCTGCTGTTCCTGATCGTGGTACCGGCTGTCGCACTGGTCATCAAGCTGGTCAGCAAGCGCATGCGCAGGCTCAGTACGCTGTTGCAGCAGGCCATGGGCGACATGACACAGATTATCGAGGAAGCGATCAAGGGGAACCGCATTGTCAAGCTGTTCGGCGGCCAGCAGTACGAGAGCAAGCGTTTCGATGCCATGGCAAACCGGGTCCGGCATACCAATATCAAGATCATCACAACATCTGCAGCCAATGTACCCGTAGTGCAGATGATCGCGGTACTGACCCTGGCATTCATGATTTACCTGGTGACCTTGGCTGATGCGAAAAACGCCTTTAGCGCCGGCGACTTCGTTGCCTACTTCGGTGCCATGGGGCTGCTGTTCTCGCCATTGAAGCGGCTGACCAAGATCAATGAAAACATCCAGCGCGGACTCGCCGCCTCCGCATCCATCTTTGACCTGCTGGCCGAGCAGGCCGAATCCGACCAGGGCACGCAACGACTGGAACGCGCGCAGGGACGCATCGAGTTCCGTAATCTTTCCCTGCACTACGAGAGCGCCGAGATTCCTGCGCTACGGGACATCAACCTGCTCATTCAGCCGGGAGAAACCGTGGCACTGGTCGGACGATCGGGTAGCGGCAAATCCAGCCTCGCGGCGCTGGTGCCGCGGTTTTACCTGCCCAGCAGCGGCTCGGTCCTGCTGGACGACACCGACCTGCAGGCGCTTGCGCTACGCGACCTGCGCGCCAATATCGCCCTGGTGAACCAGGATATCGTGTTGTTCAACGACACCATCGCGGCCAATATCGCCTATGGAGCCATGCGCGAGTCCAGCCGCGATGACATCATCGCCGCCGCCGAAGCCGCGCACGCCATGGAATTCATTCGCGAGCTGCCGGATGGACTCGATACAATGATCGGGGAAAACGGCGCGCGTCTCTCCGGCGGCCAGCGCCAGCGGCTCGCCATTGCACGCGCACTGCTGAAGGACGCACCGGTGCTGATACTGGATGAGGCCACTTCGGCGCTGGACAGCGAGTCGGAACGGCATGTGCAGGATGCACTGGAGACACTCAAGAGCGGCCGCACCTCGATCGTCATCGCGCACCGCCTGTCCACCATCGAGCATGCTGACCGGATCGTGGTGCTGGACAACGGCCGTATCGTGGAAATCGGTACCCACCGCGAATTACTGGACCAGGGTGGCGCGTACAGCCGGCTGCATCGTACACAGTAACAGTAGCAGCAACTTGCAGGCGCGATTGCGCAGCCTGGCAACGAATCGCGGCCGCTGACCGCTGTTACACCAGCGTCAGCCAGTCCGTGTACTTGCCATGCCGGCCATGCACGACGTCGAAGTAGAGGGATTGCAGGCGCGTGGTGATCGGGCCGCGCGTACCGTTGCCGATCATGCGGTTGTCCACTTCACGGATCGGGGTCACTTCCGCCGCGGTGCCGGTGAAAAATGCCTCGTCGGCGATATACACCTCGTCACGCGTAATGCGTTTCTCGCGCAACTCGTAGCCCTCATCGGCCGCCAGCCGGCCGATGGTGTCACGCGTGATACCCTCCAGCGCCGAGGTCAGATCCGGCGTATAGATGACGCCATCGCGCACGATGAAGATATTCTCGCCGCTACCCTCGGCCACGAAGCCGTCCACGTCCAGCAGCATCGCCTCGTCGTAACCGGAAGTCAGCGCCTCGTTCAGCGCCAGCATGGAGTTGATGTAGTGGCCGTTGGCCTTGGCCTTGCACATGGTGATGTTGACGTGATGACGGGTGTATGACGACGTCTTGATGCGGATACCCTTCTCCATGTTTTCCGCACCCAGGTAGGAGCCCCACTCCCAGGCCGCGACGATCCCATGCACCTTGAGATTGTCGGCACGCAGCCCCATGCCCTCGGACCCGTAGAACAGCATCGGGCGGATGTAGGCGCTGTCCAGTCCGTTCTCGCGCACCACGGTACGGTGCGCCTCGGCCAGGGTTTGCGCATCCCACGGCACCTTCATTTTCATGATGTGTGCCGAGCCATGCAGGCGGCGCATGTGCTCCGGCAGACGGAAGATCGCGGTACCCTGCTCGGCCTTGTAGGCGCGCACGCCCTCGAATACTCCCATGCCGTAATGCAGGGTATGGGTCAGCACATGTACCTGCGCCTCGCGCCAGGGCACCAGCTTCCCATCCATCCAGATCACGCCATCACGATCAGACATCGACATACGGTTCACTCTCCGAAATATTTAGTACCGCGTGAGGCGTGAGATGTGAAAGGTGAAAGAGCCGGTGCGAGTCGTGAGCTGTTACCAGGCACGACCGGCTGATGCAGCTGCCGAACTTACCCGCCTGTTGCACGTCTCACCCTTCACGTCTCACGTCTCACGCCTCACGTCTCACCCATCACCCGTTGCCAGATCCGGCCAACCGCAGCACGCTCCTCGGCCAGCTCGCTGCTGTCGACCAGGGCGGGGGCATCCTGCAATACCCGGTGGTTGATGCGCTGGCGCAGCGCACAATAGGCCGCTGACAGGGCATCGACTTCATCCGCCGCCAATTCGAGCGCATCCGTTCCGGCGTGCTGGCGCGTCCGCGCGACGCCG
>CAJQOV010000158.1 GCA_905480065.1 uncultured Gammaproteobacteria bacterium
TCGAAGGTGAAATCGAACAGCTGCTTCACCTCCGGGTTGAGCCGCATCACCGGCAGCGCACGCGGCTCGCGTGACAGCTGCAGGTCGGTCTGCTCCAGGTGATTCAGGTACAGGTGCGCATCACCGAAGGTGTGCACGAAATCACCGGCCTGCAGCCCGGTCACCTGCGCCATCATCTGCAGCAGCAGCGCGTAGGAGGCGATGTTGAACGGCACGCCGAGGAAGATGTCCGCACTGCGCTGGTACAGCTGGCAGGACAGCCGCCCATCGGCGATATAAAACTGGAAAAACGCATGACAGGGCGGCAGCGCCATATGCTCCACGTCGGCCACATTCCACGCACTGACGATGATGCGGCGCGAATCCGGGTTGTTGCGGATCTGGTCAATGACCTGGCTGATCTGGTCGATGTGGCGGCCGTCCGCGGTCGGCCAGGAACGCCACTGGTAGCCGTACACCGGGCCAAGTTCACCATTTTCGTCCGCCCACTCGTCCCAGATGCTGACCTTGTTGTCGTGCAGGTAGCGGATATTGGTGTCGCCGCGCAGAAACCATAACAGCTCATGGATGATCGAGCGCAGGTGCAGTTTCTTGGTAGTGACCAGCGGGAAGCCTGCCGACAGATCAAAACGCATCTGGTAACCGAACACGCTCAGTGTGCCGGTACCGGTACGATCTTCCTTGCGGGTACCGTGGTCGCGCACGTGGCGCATCAGATCAAGATATTGTTTCATAAGGGTCAGGAAATGGGGTCGGTGTCAATTTAGAGGAAATCCGAAAATGGGGTCGGTGTCAATTTCATGCTCTGGGAAGACATGATCATCGCGGCAAATAGGAAATGGGGTTAGGAAATGGGGTCGGTGTCAATTTAACGTTCTGGCAATGCATGACTATTCTTTCCATGTAAATTGACACCGACCCCATTTCCTACCAGCTGATTTTGCCGTCGGTGCGGCGGTAGGCGTAGATAAAAAACGCGATGCCGACCAGGATCATCGGCAGCGACAGCAGGTGCCCCATGGTGACCCAATCAAACGCCAGGTAACCGATGTGGGCATCCGGCTCACGCACGAATTCGATCGCAAAGCGGAATACCCCGTAGCAGATCAGGTACAGCCCGGAAACTGCCATGGTCGGGCGCGGCTTGCGCGAGAATAGCCACAGGATGATAAAAAACAGCACGCCCTCCAGCAGCAACTCATAGAGCATGGAAGGGTGGCGCGGCTGCGCATCCACGAACGGGAACACCATGCCCCACGGCAAATCGGTGGTCCGCCCCCACAGCTCGCCATTGATGAAATTGCCCAGTCGACCGGCGCCCAGACCAAGCGGCACCAGCGGCGCCATGAAGTCGGTGACGAGAAAGAAGGTGCGACCGGTGTGGCGTGCGTACAGCCCCATCGCCACGAATACACCGAGCATGCCGCCGTGGTAGGACATACCGCCCTGCCAGATGCGGAAAATCACCAGCGGATCCGCCAGGAAGGCCGGAAAATTGTAGAACAGCGTGTAACCGATGCGCCCGCCGAGTACCGCGCCGAGTGCGAAGTAAAACACCAGGTCACTGATCTCCCCGGCACGCCACGCGGTCCCTTCGCGCCGGGTACGCACCACCCCCAGCCACCAGCCGAGCAGGAAGGCCACCAGGTACATCAGGCCATACCAGTGCACCTCGAGCGGACCGATCGAGATGGCTATGGGATTGATATGCGGATAGGTGAGCATGAGAAAATGGGGTCGGTGTCAATTTTAATTAGCCGTGATGATCATACCTTGCCAGTCCTTAAAATGGACACCGACCCCATTTCTTATGGAACGCGGCAAAACATGGCCTTCAGGTATGCCGTTTCCGCGATGGCCGGATGTACCGGGTGATCCATGCACTGGAAACCGCGCTCCAGCAGCTGTAACTGACGCGACTGCCGACAGGCGGCCGATAACAGGATTTGCTGCAGGCGCGCTTCCGCGAGATGCATGGAGCAGGAGCATGATATCAGGATACCGCCCGGCTCCAACAGTTCCAGCGCCAGCTGGTTGAGCCGCGCATAGCCCTGTTCGCCCTGACGAATATCCTTGCGGCGCTTGATGAACGCCGGCGGATCCACGATCACCACGTCAAAGCGGCGCTGTGCGCCGCGCATGGCCTGCATCACATCAAAGCCATCGCCGGCCTCGACACTGACGCCGGACAGACCGTTATTGTGTGCACTGCGCTGCAGGACGTCCAGCGCGGTCGTGGAAGCATCCACGCAGGTCACTTCGGTGGCGCCGGCGCGCGCTGCCTGCAGCCCCCAGCCGCCGACATAGCTGAATACATCGAGCACTCGCTTGCCGGGCACGTACTTGTGCATGGCGAGCCGGTTACTGCGCTGGTCAAAGAACCAGCCGGTCTTCTGACCGCCAGCCAGCGGCACCTCGAAACTCACACCACCTTCCTGCAGCTGCACCGTGTCGGGAACCACGCCGATCTGCATGCTGCCCTGCGCAAGTCCCTCGATCGCACGCATCGGACTGTCATCCCGCAACATAATACCGGATGGCTGCAGGCATTCCTGCAACACCTCGATCAGCGTGTCGCGCACCCGCTCCATGCCCGCCGTGGTGATCTGGCACACCAGCACATCCCCATAGCGATCGACCACCAGCCCCGGCAGGCCATCGCTCTCGCCGTATACCAGCCGGTAGCAGGGGTGCGGGAACAACCGTTCGCGTAGTTCCAGCGCAGACAGCAGTCGCCGCCGCAACAGGTCAGCATCGAAGCGCGCGTCGCCGCGCCGGCTGACCAGGCGCGCGCAGATCAGTGAATTCGGATTGACGTAGGCCGTGCCGAGCACCTTGCCGGCGGCAGACTGCACCGTCACCAGCTCGCCAGGCACCCGTTCTTTGAGCGCAGTCTTGCGCGTATCGACCTCGTTGCTGAATACCCAGAGATGGCCGGCCTGCAGCCGCCGCTCCTCGTTTTTTTTCAGCGCCAGTAATGGCAGCACGGGATTGGTCATGGAACGGTGTTCCTTTGGTGTTCGGTTATGTTCGGGTTGACGGGCTGACGAGTGCTATCCATACCGGACAACCCGGCCCCGACTATGACCAGGTAGCCACTCTGGTAAGGCTGCTGAAAGATCACACCGGGGTAATCGATGTCTGACTTCTTGCCGGTCATGACCAGGTAACCATTCGGGTGCGCCTGTGTCCAGTCACGAATCTGCGCGTCCGCGATCTCCTGCAGGGGCTGCCGCAGGCGACCGTAAAACCCGAACTGGCCGTGATAGTTTTCCGTGATGGCAACCGGCCGACCCTCGGCCTGCGCGTCCGCGATCAGGCGGCTGGCTGCCTTCAGGTCGTAGGCCGGTGCGCCAACCCGTAATACCCCGATCTCCGCGATCATGATGGTACACAGACTCAGCAACAACATGCGCACCGGGTACTGCCGTGGCCGCCCGGCCGGCAACAGCAGGTACAGCACTCCCAGTACCAGCAGCAACCCGCCCCACCATGGGCTGACTTCATTCAACCATGCCGCCTTGCTGATCACGTACGGCGCGCGCATGCCGGCCACGCCGATCAGGACCAGCAGACCGCCCAGCAGCCAGGGGCGCTGCGCGACCGGCTGCCCCGGCATCGCCACCAGCACCCGACTGACCAGCAGGGCGAATGCCGGCAGCATCGGCAGCAGGTACTTGCCCTGCTTGCCACTGACCAGGCTGAGCAGCAGCAGCACGACCAGCATCCAGGTCACGCAGAAACGCATGCCGCGATCGCGCTGTTGCCAGGCCAACTGCGTGGCACGCCACAGCCAGGGCAGCAGGATCCAGGGGGCGAACAGCACCAGCAGCCACGGCAGGTACCACCACGCCGGGTGTGCATGGGCAAACGATTCCACCACGCGATGCACGGTCTGGCCCCAGAAAATCGCCTGCCGGTAGGCCTCGCCACCGGCCTGCGCGGCGGGTAGTGCCCAGGCCAGCACCAGTGCGGCGCCGACCAGTACGCTGAACACGCTACCCGCATACCACGCCAGCCAGCGCGGCCGCGCCTCCGGCGCGATCCAGAGCGGGGCCAGCCAGGCCAGCGGCAATACATGCAACAGGATCACCGGACCCTTGGACAGCAGGCCGAGACCCAGGCCGACGCCGGTCAGCAACCAGCCGGCCCGGCGCCCATCCGCGGCCAGCACCACCCCGCACAACGCCAGCAGGGTACTGGCCACCAGCAACAGGTCGATCTGTACCCAGGCGAAAAATCCGAGCAGGAATACGCAGGACAACAGCACCCCGGGAGACAACTGCGCGACACCGGCCTGGCGCGGCCACAACAACCGGGCCAGCCAGGCGGCAAGCACCAGGATCACCAGCATCAACAGCGGCGCCACCAGTCGCACCACGTGTTCATTCACACCGAACAACCACCAGCCGGCATGGATCAGCCAGAAAAACAGCGGCGGCTTGTGGCTGTACGCTTCGCCATTCAGATACGGCACCAGGAAATCACCGCGCGACCACATTTCCCAGGCAACCGAGGCATAGCGCAATTCGTCCACCGGGATCATCGTGCGTGTCACCAGGCCGGTCAGGGTGGCCAGCGCCCAGGCCAGCAACAGCAGCAACCAGCCGAACAGCAGTGACTGTTGCTGCACTGCGCCGGCAGGGGTGGCTTTAGGGGAAAATGTCACAGGCATGGATCAGGCGAAGTTCGCCCCGGTGTCACTGGGGCGCTGCTGACGCCGGTAGCGGCCGAACAGCCACGCGCCCAGCAACGTGGCGATCACGAACATCGCCACGGCAATCGCCAGCTGCCAGACCTCCTGCACCTGGCTGCCGCTGCCGAGCAGCGTAAACACCAGCATTTGCGGAACATAGCCGAGCGCGGAACCGAGAAAGAACGGCAGTCCACGCACCGAAAATGCGCCGGCAGCGAGATTCACCAGAAAATTACTGCCCACCGGCAACAGCCGCAGTACCAGCGTCATGCTGAAGGTGTTGTGATGGATAAAGCGGTTCACCTCGTGCATGCGCGCCGTGGCATGGCGTTGCAGGAACCCGCGCAGCAGGTCGCGTGCAACATAGAAGGTGACGATACAACCGGCAATCGCGGCCAGCATCGACAGCAGCAACCCGGCACCAAAGCCGAAGCCGTAACCGGCCAGAAAGGCGATCAGCTGGCGCGAGGAGCCCACGCTGATCAGCAGGCTGGCCGCCAGCAGGAACAGCAAATCGCCGGTCAGTCCACGTCCGCGCACGTAGACATCAATCCAGTGGCGGTCGATCAGGTCGCCCAGCAGCAGCGTGGCAAGCACCAGCAAAACGATCACGGCCAGGCCTTTCAGCAGGGGTGACAACAGCGGCAGGTTATTCAATTTCGGACACCACCGGGCGCATGGTGCGGCGCCGCAGCCACCACACCCCGAACAGGTCGACAATGCCGACCCACAGCCGGTTCATCACCCCATACTTGGATTGCCCCTGGCTGCGCGGCCGGTGATTGACCTCGACCACGATCATCGCACCACCCGCGCACTTGATGAGCGCCGGCAGGAAGCGATGCATGTTGCGGAACTGTGGCAGGGCCAGGAACACACTGCGCGGGAACAGTTTCAGTCCACAGCCGGTATCGGGGCTGTCGTCGTCCAGCATGGCACTGCGCACGGCATTCGCCACCCGCGATGAAATGCGTTTCAGCGCGCTGTCGCGGCGCTGGCGCCGGTAACCGGCAACCAGTGTTACCGGGGCCGCGCTCTGCTCCATGGCCCGGTACAGTTTCATGATATCGGCAGGATCGTTCTGCCCGTCGCCGTCCAGCGTGGCAATCCACTCCGAACGCGCCGCGACAACCCCGCTGACCAGCGCAGCGCTCTGTCCGCAGCGCTCGCGATGGCGCAGTACGCGCAAGCGCGCCAGCCGGCCGCGCGCGTCCTGCAACACTGCCGGGGTACTGTCGGTGCTGCCGTCATCCACCACCACGATTTCATAATCGAGCTGGCCATCGAGCTGCCCTGCAATTTCCTCGAGCAGGCCCGCGATGGACGCGACCTCGTTCAACACCGGGATGACTACACTGAGTTCCACACCATTCCCTTACATCAAATGGGTATTAGCGCGTTGCGCGCGACACCCGGATTCGCTTCGACTATAGTAGCTCGCCCTGCGGAACTTTCTGCACGACAGCATGAACGAGCACAGCGACTATACCAACCATCTTGCCGGCGAGACCAGTCCTTACCTGCTGCAACATGCACATAATCCGGTGGACTGGTATCCGTGGGGTCAAAAAGCCCTTGACAAGGCGCGCCTCGAGAATAAGCCGATCCTGCTGTCGGTCGGCTACTCGGCCTGCCACTGGTGCCACGTCATGGCACACGAATCGTTCGAGGATGCGCAAACCGCCGCGCTGATGAACGCGCTGTTCGTCAACATCAAGGTCGATCGCGAGGAACGGCCCGATATTGACCGCGTCTACCAGACCGCCCATTCCATGCTGGCGCAACGCCCGGGAGGCTGGCCACTGACCGTGTTCCTGACCCCGGACGACCAGGTGCCCTACTTCGCCGGCACCTATTTCCCGGACACGCCACGGCATGGCATGCCGGCGTTTCGCGACATCCTGCAGCGCGTGCACGACTTCCTGCGCAACCACGAGGCGGACATCCGTGACCAGAACCGGCGCTTGCTGGATGCGCTGGCACAGATGAACCGTGCGCAGGGCGCCGACTCGCTCGACAGCCTGCCACTGGATGCCGCGCGCCAGTTGCTGGAGCAATCCTTCGACAGCACCAACGGCGGTTTTGGCCGGGCACCGAAATTTCCGCACCCGACCAGCCTGGAACGGCTGTTGCGACACTGGGCCGCAGCGCGCACCGACAGTGGCCAGCCGGACCGGCGTGCCCTGCACATGGTCAGCTTCACACTCGAGAAAATGGCGCATGGCGGCGTGTTCGACCAGCTCGCCGGCGGCTTCTGCCGCTACTCGGTCGATGATCAGTGGATGATCCCGCACTTCGAGAAAATGCTGTATGACAACGGGCCGCTGCTGGCGCTGTACGCGGAGGCGTGGGCGGCCACCGGCAACGCCCTGTTCGAACGCACCTGCCATGCCACCGCAAGCTGGGTGATGCGTGAAATGCAGGCGCCGCAGGGCGGCTACTACTCCAGCCTGGATGCCGATTCCGAGGGCGAGGAAGGCAAGTTCTATGTCTGGACCCCGGACGCGGTGCGCGCCTTGCTCGACGCGCAGGAATACCGGCTGGTCGCACGCCGTTACGGGCTGGACGGTGCGGCCAACTTTGAAGGTCACTGGCACCTGCACGTGTATCGCGACCTGCAGCAACTGGCCGGGGAATTCGCGCAGGATGAAACCGCGCTGCGCAGGACCCTGGCCAGTGCGCATGCAAAGCTGCTGCAGGCGCGCGCGCAGCGCGTGCGCCCCGGCCGTGATGAAAAGATACTGACGTCCTGGAATGCGCTGATGATCCGCGGCATGGCCATTGCCACACGGCATCTGGGCGAAGGGGCCTGGCTGGACTCGGCACAACGCGCACTCGATTTTATCCGTAACACGCTGTGGCGTGACGGGCGCCTGCTGGCCACGTTCAAGGATGACCGCGCGCACCTGAATGCCTACCTCGATGATTACGTGTACCTCATCGATGCACTGCTGGAGCTGCTGCAGGTACGCTGGCGGGATGCGGATCTCGCCTTCGCCATCGAACTGGCCGAGGTAGTGCTGACCCACTTCAGCGACCCGGCCGGCGGATTTTTCTTCACCGCCGACGATCACGAGGCGCTGATCCAGCGTTCGCGCCCGGATCACGACGAGGCGATGCCATCCGGCAACGGCATTGCCGCCCGGGTGTTTGGCCGGCTCGGTCACCTGCTGGGCGAAACGCGCTACCTGGAGGCCGCCGAACGCACGCTGAAAAGTACCTGGCAGGGCATCCGCTCCATGCCGCACGGACATACCAGCCTGCTGGTGGCCCTGGAAGAATCGCTGTTTCCGTTCCAGACCGTTATCATCCGCGGCAAGCCGGCGCAACTGGCCGAATGGCACGCGCTTGCAAACCGACCCTATGCACCGGCCCGTCTGAGCCTGGCGATTCCGGACCACGCGACCGGGTTGCCGGGGCTGCTGGCAGAGCGCAGCGCACGCGACCAGTGCGTGGCCTATGTCTGCGAAGGCACCCGCTGCGGCACACCGATTACCAGCCTGCAGCAATTGCGGCAGGCACTGACAGGACAGCGGGAGCACGACACATGAGTGACACCATCCACAATCTGCAATTACCGGGAGCGCAACTCAGCAGCATCGAGCAGGACGGCGACGACCGCATCACCCTGCACTTTGCCCAGGTACGACTGATCCAGGAAATGGAGGGCGCCTTCGAGGACTCCCTGTGGACCCAGGCAATCAGGCTGACGCTGCGCGACATCGAGATCGACGGGGAACTTCCGGCCTGTCCCTGCGAACTGCAGGGCGGTGAGCTGACCAACAATATCTACACCTGGCGCAACCAGGTGCCGTTGCCGATCCGCTGGCGCGGCGATGTCGGCTGCAAGCTGGTGGTCGCGGGTTCCGGCGCCAGTTGCACCATTCGGGCGAACCAGCTGGCAGTGGAACAGATCGACCACCCGCGCTATATCAAGCACATCAAGAAAGGCTAGCCGGCTGTTGAAAACCCCTCAGGCGAGTGCAAGACAAGGTAAACATCCAGTTTGTCACGACCGC
>CAJQOV010000159.1 GCA_905480065.1 uncultured Gammaproteobacteria bacterium
TTTCAGCTTCAACCGGTCCAGCTCCAAGGCGGCTTTCGACGAAGGCGCCGCTGGCTTCGACACACCAGTCGTTGGCGGCGACCGCGAGATCATAAAGATAGGCATCGTTGCAGGCGTAATAAAAATCAATAATGCCGGTCAGTTGCTCACCATTCCAGAGCACGTTGTCGCGAAACAGGTCGGCATGAATCACGCCGCCCGGGAGCTGCGTGAAACGGTTGGCCTGCTGGTAGGCGACTTCGGCGCGCAGCCTGTCAGCGTCGTCGGCAGGCAACTGGCCATACAGTTTTTGCGCGGTTGCCATGCGCCACTCGTGGCCACGACCGTTGCTGCGTGTGCCGGTAAAATCGCTGCCGGCAATATGCAGGCGCGCAATGATTGCGCCAAGGGTCGTGCATTGCCGGTCGGTCGGATGGTCGAGGCTGGTGCCGGCGAGCCGCTCCACCAGCGCGGTGGGCTTGTCCTTGAACTGGCGCAGGTAGTGGCCGTTGCGGTCCGCTACCGGATGCGCGCTGGGTATATCGTGCTCGGAGACATGAGCCATCAGGTCAAGAAAGAATCCCATTTCGTCCATGCTGTGGCTTTCGAACAGCGTCAACACCATCTCGCGACGGTCGGTAGTGACGAAATAGTTGGTGTTTTCGATGCCGTCACTGATGCCTTCATAGTCGCGCAATTCCCCGGCATCATACTGTCCCAGCAGCTCGACGAGTTCGTCGCGCCCAACCTTGGTAAAAACGGACATGATCAGTACCCGGTACTGGCTGCGTGTTTGCTTACCACCGGAAGATCATCCAGCTGGGTACCACGAACGCCGGGTCCAGTTCGCTGCGACGGGCATTCAGGTTGCCATCACCGGTAGTGTCGATCAGGTAATAGGGCGGGCCTACCGTTGGCGTTACCTTGACCATATAAAGGGCGCCATTCATGCGGTATTCCTCGACCACGGCATCTTCCCGCTTGATGATGTTGACTTGTGGTTGCATGTCTTCATCGACGCCAATCGATGGCGGGGGTGCGGGATCCGGGCTCGGTTCCATGGCAGGCGCTGCGGCGAGCACCGGCAGGGCAAGGATGGATAACAGGATAAATAATGGGATTTTCATGACGGGTTCCTACAGTTCGAGCAGCTTTTCCTGTTCCTGTTCGGATGGTTCAAAGCTCTTGTGCTCATAATAATCAAAGATCGCATCGACCACTGCTTTGGGCGAGTCGATGACCAGTAACAGGTCGAGATCTTCTGCCGAGATGGTGCCTTCGGTCACCAGGGTGGTGCGGAACCAATCCAGCAGTCCCTGCCAGAAGGTGGTCCCGACCAGGATGATCGGGATGCGCCGTGTCTTGCCGGTCTGAACCAGGGTAAGAATCTCGGCCAGTTCGTCCAGCGTGCCAAATCCCCCCGGACATACCACGTATGCCGAGGCGTATTTCACGAACATCACCTTGCGCGAGAAAAAATGCCGGAAGTTCAGGCGGATATTCTGATACGGGTTGCCGCTCTGTTCGAACGGCAGCTGGATATTCAGGCCGATGCTCGGTGACTTGCCGTGAAAGGCCCCCTTGTTGGAGGCTTCCATGATGCCGGGGCCGCCACCGCTGACGACGGCAAACCCGGCGTCGGACAGTAACCGCGAGATTTCCTCGGCCTGCTGGTAATACGGGTGATCGACCGGCGTACGCGCCGAACCGAATAAACTTACGGATGGGCGGATGTGTGCCAGTCGCTCAAAACCTTCCACGAATTCCGCCATGATCTGGAAGATTTTCCAGGATTCACGGGTCAGCTGGGTGTCGTTGTTGGGCAGCATCCCGTGATGCGCTACCCGGGGATCCGGCTCTTTCTTGTCGCTCATGCTGCTGTGCTGATCCTGTCTGATACCCGCTAACGGGAGGTCTGGGCGGGTGCCGGAATGATGATACCATGACCGGAATGCCCATTTGTTTTCGTTCGGGTTTTCCCTGCGAGCATCAATAACACCAACAGGCCACCAAGACAATCATGGCGACTGACAAATCCGCTCCTTTGCTGCTGGTCGATGGATCTTCCTACCTGTACCGCGCGTTTCACGTGCCAAACCTGCAACAGCTGAGCAATAAAAACGGTGAACCGACCGGCGCGGTGTATGGCGTGGTCAACATGTTGCGCAGCCTGCTGAACGAGTACGACCCGCAACACCTCGCGGTGGTGTTCGATGCCCGGGGCAGGAATTTTCGCCATGACCTGTATGAACAATACAAGGCCAACCGGCCACCGATGCCGGACGAGCTGTCGGCACAGGTGCCGCCGCTGCTGGAGATCATCCGCGCCATGGGCCTGCCGTTGCTGCAAATCGACGGCGTGGAAGCGGACGATGTGATCGGCACGCTGGCAAAGCGAGCCACGGCACAGGGCATGCACACGGTAATTTCGACCGGAGACAAGGATATGGCACAGCTGGTGGACGGCCATGTCACGCTGGTCAACACCATGTCGCGTACCACGCTGGATCCCGACGGCGTGGTGGAGAAGTTCGGGGTTACCCCGGCACAGATCATCGACTATCTCGCGCTGATTGGCGACAGCTCGGACAATATCCCCGGCGTCCCCAAGGTGGGTCCCAAAACGGCCGCGAAGTGGTTGGCCGACTGGGGCACGCTGGACAAGGTGATAGAACATGCCGATGAGATCAAGGGCAAGGTTGGCGAGAGTCTGCGCGCCAGTCTCGACCAGTTGCCGCTGTCGCGCCAGCTGGCCACCATCCACTGCGACGTCGCGCTCGATATCACGCCAGACGCACTGCAGCGCCAGCCGCCGGACGCCGGGCGTTTGCACGCGCTGTATGCCGAACTCGACTTTGTCCGCTGGCTGGAAGAACTGGACAGCGCGGTTGTGCAACCCACGGCCGCCGGCAAAAACGCTGGCGCGGGAGAGTATGAAACCGTGCTCGATCAGCAGCGCCTGGGGGACTGGTTGCGCCGGCTGCGTGCAGCCGGTGAGTTTGCCTTCGATACCGAAACCACCAGCCTGGCGTACATGGATGCGCGCATCGTCGGCGTATCGTTTGCCATTCAGCCGGGCGCGGCCGCCTATGTGCCGCTGGCGCATGACTACCCCGGCGCA
The DNA here is from genome assembly GCA_905480065.1 of uncultured Gammaproteobacteria bacterium. Taxonomy (GTDB): domain Bacteria; phylum Pseudomonadota; class Gammaproteobacteria; order UBA9214; family UBA9214; genus UBA9214. The sequence goes on from CAJQOV010000159.1 coordinate 3,101, forward strand.
CCGCAGCAGCTGGAGCGGACGGCGGTGCTGGCCGAACTGGCGCCTTTGCTTGAAAATAGTGAGATCAAGAAAATTGGGCATCACATTAAATATGATCGTAACGTACTGTCTAATCATGGAATAACGTTGAACGGCATTGCCTACGACACCATGCTGGAGTCCTACATCCTGGACAGCACGGCAACCCGGCATGACATGGATTCCGTGGCAAAAAAGTACCTCGACTACAGCACCATCACGTTTGAACAGGTCGCCGGCAAGGGCAAGAACCAGCTGACCTTCAACGAAGTGCCGCTGGAAAGCGCGGCACCCTACGCGGCCGAGGATGCCGACATCACCCTGCGCCTGCACCGGGCGATGTGGCCGCAACTGGCGCAGACGCCGGGCCTGGAAAAGATCTATCGCGAAATCGAGATCCCGCTGGTAACCGTGCTCTCCGACATGGAGCAGACCGGTGTGGCCATCGACTGCCAGATGCTGGCGCTGCAAAGCCGGCAGCTGGCGAAGCGCATCGTCGAGATCGAACAGGAAGCGCATCGCGAGGCCGGCCAGCCATTCAACCTCGGCTCGCCGAAGCAGATCCAGGAGCTGTTGTTCGACAAGCTGCAGTTGCCGGTGCTGGCCAAGACCCCGACCGGCGTGCCATCCACCGCCGAATCGGTGCTGGCCGAGCTGGCACTGGATTACCCGCTGCCGCGCCTGATCCTGGAGCATCGGTCGCTGAGCAAGCTGAAGTCCACCTACACGGACCGGTTGCCCGAACAGGTGTCCGTGACCACCGGCCGCGTACATACCTCCTATCACCAGGCCGTGGCGGCGACCGGTCGGTTGTCGTCATCCGACCCGAATCTGCAAAACATCCCCATACGCACCGAGGAGGGCCGGCGCATTCGCCAGGCGTTCGTGGCCCGCCCCGGTTGTGTATTGCTGGCCGCCGACTATTCCCAGATCGAACTGCGCATCATGGCGCACCTGTCTTCCGACGCCGGCCTGCTGAAGGCGTTCTCCGCCGGTGAGGATGTGCACTGCGCCACGGCAGCCGAGGTATTCGGGGTAGCCCCGGAGGAGGTCAGCAGCGACCAGCGCCGCTCGGCCAAGGCGATCAACTTCGGACTGATCTACGGGATGTCGGCTTTCGGGCTTGCCAGGCAACTCGGCATCCCGCGCGGTGCGGCGCAGGAATATATCGAGCGCTACTTCGCGCGCTATCCGGGGGTGCGGGACTACATGGAGGGCACCCGGGCGCAGGCGCATGAACAGGGCTATGTCGAGACCGTGTTCGGGCGCCGCCTGTATCTTCCGGACATCAATGCGCGCAACGGCCAGCGTCGTGCGGCGGCCGAGCGCACCGCGATCAATGCACCCATGCAAGGTACGGCAGCTGACATCATCAAGCGCGCCATGATCAATCTGCACGACTGGATCGCAAGCCAGTCACAGTGGGACATCACCATGATCATGCAGGTGCATGACGAACTGGTGTTCGAGGTGGCAGTGGCTGATGTCGAGTCGGTACGGGAAGAAATCCGCGCCCGCATGTGCGCTGCTGCCGCGTTACGGGTACCGCTGGTTGTCGATATCGGGGTGGGTAATAACTGGGATGAAGCCCACTAAACGGGCGTAGGGTGATTTATCCGTGCCGCCGTTTTTTTGATAAAGGGATGTTATTCATTAAAAACAACGGAATGCCAGGTTGTAACAGATAACTGTATATATATAGATAAAACACCAAAATAAAAGTGCCAGATAACTTTCAGGGCCATTGGCTGGTATTTCACCCCGGCCATTTTGCACCCGCCACATTCACGGAACCTTTACCGGGATAGCCAGTCACATCGATTATGGAGGCACATGCCTGCTCCCCCTCCCTGAGCAGGTTCCTCCTCCCGGTCCGCAAGGACAGGGTTTTTTGAAACCCCGGCAGAATCCCCCTTCACGCCGGGGTTTTTTTATGCCCCGGATTCGGGATCACCCGGCAAGCCGTGGCGCGTCAGGCCTGCTCCACGAACCCCATCCACGCATCCAGCACGCCGTGCAGTTCATCCAGGCCGGCGCGGCTCAGCGCAGAGAACAGCTGGGCGCTGGCATCGGGGTGCAGGCTGGCCAGTTCCTTGCGCACCAGCAGCAGGGACGCCTGCGCCGGGCCACGCTTGAGCTTGTCCGACTTGGTCAGCAGTACGTGGGTGGCCAGTCCGGCGCCGTGGCACCAGCCCAGCACCTGCCGGTCGGTATCCTTGAGCGGGTGGCGAACGTCCATCAACACAATGACGCCGCTGAGCGACTGGCGTGTCTCCAGGTAGCGGGCGATATTCTGCTGCCACTGGTCCTTGATACTGCGTGCAACCCTGGCATAGCCATAACCGGGCAGGTCCACCAGGCGCCGGTCTTCGGCGATGGCAAAAAAATTGATTTCGCGGGTACGGCCCGGCGCCTTGCTGATGCGCGCCAGGGCACGCTGCCCGGTGATGACATTCAGGGCACTGGACTTGCCGGCGTTGGAGCGCCCCGCCAGGGCGATCTCGATACCGCTATCCGCCGGCGCGCGCCCTGTATCGGGTGTGCCAAGGATGAATCGTGCCTGTTGATAGTGATTGTTCATAACGGATTTCCCAGCCGCATTAAACGCGACTCGCGGGGTAATGGAAAGTCTCTTTGTTTTTATTTGTTTAGCCCTGTCCCGCGCGTTTTCTTCGGTTGACCCGCAATCGCGCCACAGGTATAAAAGGAACCCTTTTTCGCTCGCGGGCAGGTACAACCCCGGGCCATGCGAATTTTGATCCTGCCGATACCTGGCAGGCGCTACAGGAGCAGCTCAGAAATGAAGAATTGGCTAGCAATTTCAATCACTTTGCTCGTTTCTATTGGCGCGCAGCAGGCGCACGCCGCGGGCGATCCGGTCGCCGGCAAGGAAAAGGCCGCGCAATGCGCAGCCTGTCACGGCGCGGATGGCAACAGCCTGAATCCGGAATGGCCCAAGCTCGCCGGTCAGCACGCTGATTACCTGGTCAAGCAGTTGTCCTACTTCGAAAAGGGCGAGCGCGAAAACGTCACCATGAAGCCGATGGCATCGGTGCTGGACGAGCAGGGTCGTGAGGATGTTGCAGCCTATTTCGCCACCCAGAAGGCGAGCATCGGCGCGGCGGATCCGGAACTGGTCGAGCTGGGCGAGCGAATCTATCGCAGTGGTAACCCGGTCAGCAAGGTAGCTGCCTGCATGGGCTGCCACGGACCCAATGGCGCAGGCAATCCGTCCGCCTTGTATCCGGCGTTGCGTGGCCAGCATGCCCAGTATGTGGAAAACCAGCTGCACGGCTTTGCCGAAGGCAAGCGCGCCAATGAAAACGCCAAGAAGATGATGCAAATCCTGGCGGCGCGCATGACCAACAAGGAAATTCGTGCCGTAGCGAGCTACATTCAGGGCCTGCACTGAGCGTACCTGCACCACGCCCTGCGTGCGGGGCATGAACGTGGATGTCGCACAGGAAAGCCGCCGCGGAATTCCGGCAGCCGCTTGCAGATGGAATTCCCGGTTCAATGAATGTCGCCATCACCCTGCTGGTTACGGCAGGGATCGCCTCCATCATCGGCACGGTTCTCAGGCAGAACGAGGCTTACCAGAACTGCATCATCAAGTTCGGCCCGTTCTGGTTCGAGGTGTTCAATTCGCTGGGCCTGTATGACGTTTACAGCGCCGCGGCTACGGAATCCGCAGCAAACAGCATGGCGATCATTTTATCGTGCAACCGTTGCCGTTCAGCATCGAGGTAAAAGATTTTTGTATCGGTCACTACGCGAACGGACAGCCCAAATCCTTCGCGAGTGATCTGGTGATACATGACCCCGAACGCGGCGAAGCGGCGGGGTAC
>CAJQOV010000160.1 GCA_905480065.1 uncultured Gammaproteobacteria bacterium
AAGCAAATCGGAAAAAACCGACTCGCCATAATCCATCAGGCGTTTGATGTTGCGATCCAGCTGGCCGAACAGGCGCTTGACCAGCGCAGACTCCTGTAACATGCCATCCCGTAGCAGCTCGGCCACGCCGGCCGCTACCCACCACAGGCGAGCGGCAGGCTCACTGGCGGCGATCCCCCGCAGATATTCCAGCACCTCGAGCAGGTCGCTTACCCCGCGGTTTTCCTGGCCACCCCGGTACCACTCGAGCAGACCGGACTGAAAACGCACCCGCGCTGCACGAGCCTTGCCGGTAATATCGTGCACGTCATGATGCGCACGCACATCGAAAACCGAGACAGGCACCCGGCAGGAAAGGTTCGGGGAAAAGATCTGTTCCTCGCGCAAAGGCTCCAGACCGCGCGTGGCACGCAGGCTGTTGATCACCGGGAACATCGCCAGTGGCGCGTCCTGCCGACCCGAGCGCAGGCTGAACAGGTATTCCGGCAACTCGAGGAAGCCCTGCATCAGGAATTCCAGCAAGATTTCCTGGTCCGTGACCGTACCAAGCAACAGATCGGCAATCGCCTCTTCCATCTCACAGGCCAGCAGGTCAGCGCCTTTCAGGTTGACCATGCGCAATGGCCCGCGTGCCTGGTGCAGCTGCGCAGCACAGCGCTGCAACAGTTCATTGCGGCTGTCCCCGTCTGCGTACGACTCAAGCTCCAGCCGGGCCTGTCGCAGCGTCTCGCCGAGCTCCTTACGGACCCAGCTCAGGGCGTTATAGTCTATGGCTTCTTGCATAAGTGTTCCTTGCAACCGCAATCAGTACCCACCAGTGCAGTTATCCGGATCCGGTCCGGCACACGGGCCGGCAATCCTGAACCACCGCATGATCGATACCCGGGCAGAGTGAGCGCTGTTCAGGCAGCCGTCAGTGCGGCAGCTTGAAACCGGCAACCGATTTGTCCAGATCCTGCGCCAGGCGCGCCAGGTTCCCGATAGACCGGGAGGTCTGCTCGGCGCCGGAGGTCGCCTGCATGGTCTGTTGCTGAATGCTCTGCATGGAGGCCGCCATGTGTGACGCCGCATCGGCCTGTTGACGCGCCTCACCCGAAATACCCTGAATCATTTCAGCCAGCTGGTCAGAAACCGTTTCAATCTCTTCCAGCGCACTGCCGGCGTTTTCTGCCAGTTGCGCACCGGTCACCACACCGGAGGTACTCTTTTCCATGGAGATTACCGCTTCGTTGGTATCAGCCTGAATGGTCTTCACCAGCGCCTCGATCTGCCGGGTCGCATTGGCCGAGCGCTCTGCCAGTCGCTGCACCTCGTCCGCAACCACCGCAAAACCGCGACCGGCCTCGCCAGCCATGGCCGCCTGGATCGATGCGTTCAATGCCAGGATGTTGGTCTGCTCTGCGATGTCATTGATCAGTTCCACGATATCGCCAATTTCCTGCGAGCTTTCACCGAGTCGCTTGATGCGCTTTGAGGTCTCCTGGATGTGCTCTCGAATCGTATCCATACCGGACATGGTGCGTTTCACCGCTTCACCACCATGCTTGGCGATTTCCACGGAACGCATGGCAACCTTGGACGACTCATTCGCATTGCTGGACACCGTACTCATGGTGGCGGACATCTCGGTAATCGACTTGCCGGCCAGGGTAATGTCATTCGATTGCTGCTTGCTGGCATCGGCCAGTCGGGCGGCAATCTCCTCGGTCTCCAGCACCGAGCCGGTCAACCGGGTAGAGGTGTCATTAATGGTCTTTACCAGTCCGCGCAGTGAATCGATCGTTACATTCATGGAATCGGCAATTGCACCGGTAAAATCCTCGGTAACCGTGGTATGCACGGTCAGGTCACCGGATGCAAGGTCACCCATTTCATCGAGCAGGCGCACGATGGCCTGCTGGTTCCTGGCGTTTTCATTCTCGATATAATGGCTGCGCTTGCCTTGTGCACGCAGGGTTTCGAAACCCATGAAGAACAACAGGAACAGTGACAGTGCACCCAGTGCATAGGCCAGCTCGTTGCTGATGAACCGACCGCCCTGTTCTTCCACCAGCACTTTCTGCAGGTCCCGGGCAGCGTTGAACAGCGCCTCACTCTGGCCGTTGATTTCAGCCGCAGCGGACTGAATTGCCAGCAGCTCTTCGGCGTTTTCTACAATCGATCCGGCATTGTCACTGATGCGGGTAAACAGCAGCGCGATTTTCTGGACCCTGTTCTGCAGCGCATCGCCCTTGAGCTGGGCAATGCCACCGGCACCACGCATGAAACCGTCCAGCACGCGGCCGAATTCCTTGGTATCGGCGGCAAACACCAGCGCCGAGGACTCGGTACCCTTGCCGGTCATCACGCTGTTGAGACTGTTCACGATACGCTGACTCAGCACCGCCTGGCGGCTTGCCAGGCTTACCTGCTCTGCGCTGGCGCCTTCCTTCACCAGGGTATCGACGATCGCCTGGGTATGCTCCATCAACTGCGGCATAACCTCGTTCATCAGGCTGGTTGCCTCGGCCATCGCCATAATCAGGAACTGGCCATCGAGCACCGCGTCGATGTTATAGCGGAACCCGCTCCAGCGTTTATCCAGGTTAACCAGCGCCAGGCTTTCCGGCGTTATGCTGGCACCGCCAGCGTCGCCGAAATCGGCCAGCTGTTCATTAATGATCGCGGAGAAGCGGTTCTTTGATTTCTCCATGGCGGAAAACGCCTCGGTGTCACCGGTCGTGGCAGCCAGTGCAAACTTGGCCACCTGCTGTGACAGCACCAGCTGGTCGCTGACGTTGGCAAGACGTAACTGGTCCGCCCCGGCCTGTTTGCCGACCTGCATGAACACCCAGGCCATGGCACACACTGCACACAGCGTCAGTAACGCAAGCGCCCGCATCCGGATGCTTGTACCTAACTTACCCACATCAAACATCATTCTCATGGTCCGTCTCCTGACCGGTTATTTCACCTGGGGAAAAGCTGTAAAACCGCTGCAACCTCGATTCGTCTCTATACTGCCGCCTGCAGAAAAGCCGGCGTTTGTGCCAGCTCATGCAAATTGAAAATGTTCCATACCTGGTCACCGCGCAGAAACCCGTTTTGCAGGTAGGGTTGCAGGCTGTCTGCCGCAGCGGGATCACTCGCGGTATACTCATCATCGGTGAAGTGCTTGATGCCCAGTACTTCATCCACGACCAGTCCCGTGTACAGGCCCTGGTAATCAATCACCAGCACCCGGGTCCTGCTGGTCTGCGTGCTCTGCTCACCTTTCAGGTAACCACCGAGATCGATCACCGGCAGCAGGTTGCCGCGCACGTTCGCGATCCCGGACACCCACGGCCGCGTCAACGGCATCCTGGACAACTCGGGGTACTCGAGGATCTCGACCACCTCTCCAAGCTGTGAAACCAGGCAATCGTTCCCGATACGGAACGCAATCCCGGACCATTCGGCACTGGTCTCGGTGTTGCGCGGCAAACCGGCCGCACTACTGCGGCACTGGTCTTCCAGTTCCCTGAGGATGGCTACCGGATCCATTGTCTGCGTGTCATCCATGGCCGGTTACGCGGCCAGCGCCTCGCTGACCAGGCTAAGCAGGGTTTTTTCCCTGACCGGCTTGGTCAGATAGTCCCGCGCGCCCTGGCGCATGCCCCAGACACGATCTACTTGCTGGTCCTTGCGGGTGACGATGATGACCGGTATCCCAGCCGTTTCCGGATCGGAGGTCAGTTCGCGTGTCGCCTGGAAACCGTTCAGGCCGGGCATGACCACGTCCATCAGGATCAGATCCGGTTTCTTACGATGTGCTGCCTCGATTCCTTCGCGTGCATCGGCTGCCAGTACCGTGTGATAGCCATGCTTCTCAAGGATCTTCCTGAGTACATGTGCGTCGGTAGGAGAATCGTCAACAATCATTATCAGTGCCATGGGAACTGCCTCCCGAATTCAAAAATAACCATCCTTACTCTGGCGTCTTGCAGTGTTGCCCGATCGCAGCCAGCAACTCGTCACGCGTAAACGGTTTGGTGATGTAGTGATCCGAGCCAACCACCCGGCCACGTGCCCGGTCGAACAGCCCGTCCTTGCTGGAAAGCATCACGATTGGTGTATTGCGAAAGACCCGGTGGTGCTTGATCAGCGCACAGGTCTGGTAGCCGTCCAGGCGCGGCATCATGATGTCGAGAAAAATCAGGTCCGGCCGGTGATCGGCGACCAGGCTGAGCGCCTCGAAACCATCCGTCGCGACGATCACCTCGAAACCTTCCTTGCGCAGCAAGCTCTCGGCCGTGCGGCGGATGGTCTTGCTATCGTCGATCACCATGATGCGGATGGGTCGGGCGCCACCGCCTTCAGCAACACCGCCGACCGCCCCGCCGTCGGTTACCTGTACTTCACCTGCTGGTAAGCTGCCCTGCATGATGACCTCTATGTAACTGTTTAAATTGATTATTTATCCACTTCGCCGTGCACCCGAGGGACGCCGGCTGTTGCCTGCCGCGCGAAGTCCTCCCTGCGGAGCCGAATTAATTTAGTATTGGCTTGCGGATACAACGATTTATCGACTGGCCACCAGCAAACTTTATGCAAGCTGCTGGGGGGCACCGGCAGCCCCGGATAACTACGGAAACAGGGAATCTCATGACCATCAGGCTGGGCGTTGTAATGGACCCGATCGGCGCCATTCACTACAAAAAAGACAGCACGCTGGCGATGCTGCTGGCCGCGCAAAAACGTGGCTGGGAGCTCTACTACATGGAACAGTCTGACCTGTTTCTGCGCGACAGCGAATGTCATGCCCGCATGGCCCGACTGGAGGTACGTACCGATCCACAGGACTGGTACACCCTGCAGGAACCGGCGATCGCCCCCCTCCAGTCATTGGACGTGGTGTTGCTGCGCAAGGATCCACCGGTTGACCTTGAATATTTCTACACCACGCTCCTGCTGGAGCGCGCCGAGGCCAGCGGCGTACTGGTCATCAACCGCCCGGCTGCGGTGCGCAATGCCAATGAAAAGCTCTACACCGCCTGGTTTGCGCAGTGCTGCGCGCCAATGTGCGTGAGCAGGGACCGGCAAAGGCTGAAAGCCTTCCTCGAAGAACAGGGCGACATCGTGGTAAAGCCCCTCAACGGCATGGGCGGTGCCTCGGTGTTCCACGTTCGCCACGACGACCCGAACCTGCAGGTCATCCTCGAAACCATCACCGACAACGGCCGGCAAAGTGCCATGGCGCAGCGCTACATCCCCGAGATCCGCGCCGGCGACAAGCGCATCCTGATGATCGATGGCGTGCCATTCCCGCATGCGCTGGCGCGCATTCCCGCGGCCGGCGAAAGCCGGGGCAATCTCGCTGCCGGCGGGAGCGGGGTGGGGGTCGATCTCAGTGAGCGCGACCGCTGGATCTGCGCGCAGGTGGGTCCGGCACTGCGCCAGCAGGGCCTGGTGTTTGTCGGCCTGGATGTGATCGGTGATTACCTGACCGAGATCAACGTGACCAGCCCGACCTGTATTCGCGAACTCGATGCGCTGTACGGCGCGGACATTGCCGGGCTGCTCATGGATTCCATCGAGCGGCACCTGCAGGCGCGGGCAACAACAACCGGCCGCGACGACCGCCAGAAGTGAACTCCTGCCGGTAGCCGGCATGAAAATCGCGCCAGCAGAGCTGATACACCCATGACACTCTCCATACGCCGGCTGACGTTCTGCTTGCTGTTGTTGCTGCTGCCTGGCTGCAGCCAGCAGCCGGAACCGGTTTTCCATGACCAGTACCTCGCGTTTGGCACGCTGATCGATCTCACGCTCTACGGCGTCGATGCAGAGCGTGCGGGTCAGGTCAGTGACGAGATCGAACAGCTGTTTCAACGCTGGCACCATGACTGGCATGCCTGGGAGCCGGGCAAGCTGACAGAACTGAATGCCGCACTTGCCACGTTACAACCCGTCAGCGTTGATCCGGATTTGCTGCCCCTGCTGTCCACGGCCAACCGGCTGGCACGACTGAGCAACCAGCTGTACAACCCGCTGATCGGCAAACTGATCGCATTATGGGGATTCCAGGGTAACCCGCTGCCGAAGGGTACGCGGCCGGATCCCGCTGCAATCGATGCGTGGCTGAAGCAGGTGCCGACGGTCGACGACATCACCCTGGACGGAAACCGGATGCAGAGCCGCAATGCCAATGCCGCCTATGATCTCGGCGGTTTTGCCAAGGGTTATGCCATCGACCGGGTGATCGAGCTGTTGCGTGCGCGCGGCATCGACAACGGGATGATCAATGCCGGTGGTGACCTGCGCGCAATCGGCACCCACGGCAAGCGCCCCTGGAACATCGGCATCCGGCATCCGCGCAACAACGGATTGCTGGCCAGCATCAAGACCGGCGGTGATACCAGCATATTCACCTCGGGTGACTACGAACGGCTGTTTGAGCTGGATGGCAAACGCTATCACCACATTCTCGACCCGCGCACCGGTTACCCGGCCACCGGCAGCATTGCAGTCACCGTGGTAAATGAAAATGCGGCACTGGCGGATGCCGCCGCCACCGCCCTGTTCGTGGCGGGACCGGAACAGTGGCTGACGATTGCCGGCCGGATGGGCATCGACCGGGTACTGCTGGTCGACAGCAACGGGGTGATCCACATGACACCGGCCATGCAGGCGATCACCGCACTGGCTGCCGATATCGACACCCCGGTGGAAATCAGCGAGTAGCGTAAAAAAAGGGCGCTGTTGCGACCCTGCTGCGTTGCTGCCGGCGGCGTGTTATTGCGGCGCCACTGCCTTGCCGGAATCCGGCACCACCGTGGTCAGTCCCAGGATCTTCCACAGCTGCATGCCACCGCGGTAATAAGCGATATTCTCCGCCGGAAAACCGTGTGCAAGCAGTCCCTCGATGGCGCGTGGTGACTGCCCGCACCACGGCCCGTTACACCACAGAACCAGTTGCTTCGCGTTGGTGAAATCCCAGCTAGCGGTTTTCCGGTCCGCGCCGAACCAGCCCAGCGGGGCCATCGCCTGTTCGAACCTGCGGGTCAACCAGTTCACCTCGCCACGCTGCACGCCGCCCACCTGTTCCAGGGCCGCGATGGTTTCCGGCTCACTCGCATCGCCACTGAACGTGGTAAAGGGAATATTGACAGATCCCGGGATGGTGCCCTTTTCATACCAGGAGGGTGTGCGCGCATCGATGAGCATGCCTGCGCCGGTCTTCAGCTGGCGATCCATGAAGCGGAATATCTCTGTCTCGCCGACCGTGGTTACCCCCGGCGCTGCATTCATCGGCTGAATGCAGAACGGCGGGCATTTACGCGAGGTCTTGGCTAAGCCGCCGTGCAGGAGGTTATCCTGGTCCTGGATGCGCTCGACGCGCACCGGCTTGCCTTCATGCACAACTTCGAGGTAGGCCAGGTAGTCCGTCAGCATCACGTCAACCGCGGCGGCACTGGCTGGCACCAGCAGGTTGGCCGACCACACCATAACCATGACGGAAATACCGCTAACGATCCTGTTCATCCTGCAAACCCTCTGTTTGGTAATCGATCAGGCAGCACTTGCCTGTCCACTGCATGGCTGTTTCACGATTTCATTCCGCACACCACGCGTCGGCAGCTATCGGCGACCCGGTAGTGCGCTTGAGATGCGGCAATCAGCGGATTCCTACCTTTGCCGGGGTAGTTGTGAGCTGCCCGCCGCGTGCCTCGGCCATTATCATGGTGCGCGGATCACGGTTCGTGCCGACACGCCCGGTTTCCTGGTTATTACTATATTATTCAATTGGTTGAGAAATGATATTTCGTCGATCGCTGTATCTTCTCAGCTTGCTGGCCGGCTGCTGCCTGCCCCCCGCAGCGCTGGCGGATAGCGTCTGGCACTGGACTGACGAGCAGGGACGAGCGCACTTCAGTGACACACCGCCGTCCACCACCAGTGGCGAGCTGCAACAGATCGAATCTGCCGCCCAGCGCCCGGCCGACCGCGCCGGCAGTCTGCGCAGCGGAGAAATTGAACGCCTGCGCCGCATCGAACAGCGCAGCACCCGGCAGCAACAGGCCGCCGGCATCGAGCGTAACCGCATCGGCCGCAGCCGCTCCGAGCACCGCGCCGGCTGCCGCGACACCCGCTCCCGCTGGCGCAGCACGCGTGACCGCGACCGGCGCAAACAGTACGGCAATTACCTGCGGGAAAACTGCTGGTGAGCGCAGTCTTGCGGAATGTGGAACAATGCACTGTGGTGCAACGTGGCTGGCGTTATAATCCCCCGTACCGTGTAGCATCCGGGTACCCCATGTTCGAGACACAGACCGAGCCACTCGTAGATACTTCCGTCACTGCCGCGGACCGCTTTGCCCTGACGCTGTTTCTTGCCGTGGCATTGCATGCCATGATCATTCTCGGCATCACCTTTGGCAGACATGACCCTCCAGCCCCGCAGCAGGTCTTGCCTACACTGGATATTATTGTCGCCAACCGCCGGACGCCGCCGCCCGATGAAGCGGATTATCTTGCCCAGACCAGCCAGGATGGCAGCGGCAATACCACCGAGAAGGTAACACCGGAGCTGACAATTCCGCAGCAGGCAGCCGCCAGCGCGCCGCAACAGCCGCAGGCGGCACCCACGCAGGTCGTCACTGCCAGCAGTTCGGATACCCAGGTACGCCAGGCGGACACCAGCAACCCGGAACCCGAGACCCCGGATATCACCGCGACCGAGCTGATCGAACGCAGCATGGAGATGGTCAACCTGAGCGAGCAGCTCGACGCCAACATGCAGGCCTACGCGGAGCGCCCGAAGCAGGTATTCGTGTCTGCCCGCACCCAGGAATTCAAGTACGCGAACTACATGTCGGAATGGGTCAGGAAGGTCGAGCGGGTCGGCAACCTGAATTACCCGGACGAGGCACGCCGTGCCGGGATCTCCGGCAAACTGATGATGGATGTTTCGCTGAATGCCGACGGAACGGTGCGCGATATCAGGATAATGCGCTCATCCGGCTACCCGATACTCGACGAAGCGGCGATCCGGATTGTCAACCTTGCGTCACCCTACCTGCCGTTTCCGCCGGAAATACTCAAGGATGTCGACATCCTGCATATCACCCGAACCTGGGAATTCTCCACCAACCAGATGAAGGGTAACTGACACTGCTGTCCCGCATAGAACAAAAAGGGGTCGGAGTCACCGCTGTCCCAAATACTCCCTCTCCCTCCGGGAGAGGGTTGGGGTGAGGGGATCAAATCAAGCCAACCACCTGATTTTCTACCCCCTCATCCTGCCCTTCTCCCGGAGGGAGCAGGGACGTAATGTTTATACAGTGGTATGTA
>CAJQOV010000161.1 GCA_905480065.1 uncultured Gammaproteobacteria bacterium
CAGGCATGCGTACTGTCCAGTTGTTCATCGCGCAAGGCCAGCAGGCTGGCGCCATCCAGGTAGATGCCATCCGCCCGTTGCTGCATGCAACGTACCGGCCCTGCTTCAAGGTGATATTCGTAGCGCGCACCCGCAACCACCGGGGTCACTCCATCGGCTTCGCAATCTAGCAGCAATCCGTAGCCAAGCTCCTGCAGCAGCTGTTTCTCGAAGCAGCGCAGTGCCTGCTCCTCGCTGGCCGGCAGCAACATCAGTGCCCGTTCATAGGCATCAAACAGGCCCGGGTGCGGGTCATGCCGGCTGAGCAGGCGCAACAGCAATTCGTTCAGGTAACACGCGCTCAGCAGCTGTCTGCCGGTTACCCGTGGCGCATGCGCCCGGGTATCCACATCGGTCAGCGTACCAAGCTCGCCACGCAGATTCCACGACAGCCACAGCGGCTGCAGCATCTGTAACTGGTTGTGCCAGCGCCCGCGTGCTGCACGTGCACCGCGCGCCACCAGGCCGATCCGGCCGTACTCGCGACTGAACACCTCCAGCAACAGGCTCGAATCCCGGTACGGGTAATGGTGCAGGATCCATGCAGCTTGCAGTGCAACGCGGGTAGTGCCGGTCATGTCGGTGCGTACCGGGCTATGGCTTGTCCAGAGTATAGCCGAGACTGCGCAGCGATCGCTCGTCATCTGCCCAGCCTTCCTTTACCTTCACCCAAAGCTTCAGGTTCACCTTGCTGCCGATCATCGCCTCGATGTCCCGACGCGCCTGCTGCCCGACTTCCTTGAGTACGGCGCCCTGCTTGCCAATCACGATATTCTTCTGGCTTTGCCGCTCCACCCAGATCAACGCATGAATGTGGGTGATGCGCCCCTCGTGACGAAACGATTCGATCTCAACGGTCAACCCGTAAGGCAGCTCACGCGTCAGTTTGCGGAACAGTTTTTCACGCACCAGTTCGGCCACCAGGAAACGTTCGGAACGATCGGTTACCTGGTCTTCCGGGAAACTGGCTGGCGCCAGCGGCAGGCGCCGCTCGATGCACGCTTCCAGTGCCGCCAGGTTGCGACCCTTGCTGGCCGAAATCGGCACAATCTCGTCGAACGGATACCGGGCCGCCAGCTTCTGCAGATCAGGCAACAGCGCATCGCGGTCCTTCAGCTGGTCAATCTTGTTGACCGCCAGGATCACCGGACAGCCAACATCGGCCAGCTTGTTCAGCACCAGGTCATCATCCGGCAACCAGCGCATTGCCTCGACCAGGAACACCACCACATCGACATCCTGCAACACCGTGCTGGCAGTGCGATTCATGTAACGATTCATGGCCCGGCCGCTGAAACCGTGGATGCCCGGGGTGTCGACATAGATGAGCTGCGCATGCGCGTGCGTCTTGATACCCAGCACCTGGTGCCGCGTGGTCTGCGGCCGGCGCGAGGTAATACTGATTTTCTGGCCCAGGATGCGATTCAGCAGCGTCGACTTGCCAACATTGGGCCGGCCAACGAGGGCAATATAACCGCAGCGGAAATCAACGCTCACGGGGCGGTTCCGTTGCCAGCTGCTGCAGCATCATGCCTGCAGCCTCCTGTTCGGCCTTGCGCCGGCTGTTACCGGAGCCGGTGCAGGCACGGGCGTCCTGCACTTCACAGGAAATCCGGAACCACTGCGCATGCGACTCACCACTCACTTCCAGCACCCGGTATTCAGGCAGCGGCCTGCGCTGTGCCTGCAGGTATTCCTGCAAACGTGTCTTCGGATCCTTGAGAACAGCAATCTCGTCCAGCGCATCGAACTTGCCGGCGAACTGCTCGTGGATGCAGTTGCGGCAGGCGTCAAATCCGTTATCGAGGTAGATGGCACCGAGCAACGCCTCGAGCGCGTCCGAGAGGATCGAGCCACGGCGATGTCCGCCGCTACGGCGCTCGCCGGTGCCCAGTTGCAGGTATTCACCGAGCTGCAGTGTCCGGGCAATTTCCGCCAGTGATTCACGCCGGACGAGGCTGGCGCGCAAGCGACTCAGTCGCCCTTCACTGGCGGACGGAAAGCGCTGATACAACTCTGCAGCAATGACTGCACCGAGAATCGCGTCGCCAAGATATTCCAGCCGTTCATTGTTGTTGCTCCCGGCACTGCGATGGGTCAGGGCCTGCTGCAGCAGCGCGGAATCGCTGAACCGGTAACCAAGTCGCTGCTGCAGAAGATCCGGGTCGCGTATCAAAGCTTGCGTGCCATAACCTGTTTGTCAAAACTCATCAGCACCGAGACGTTACCGAACAGGTGCACACGGGAATCGTACTTGGCCTGCACTCTGTAAAACTGGCCGGCGGCCTTTATGATCACGTCCTTGTGTGTAATGGTGTTGACGTAACTGATATCAAAGCGGCGTTCCAGAAGGTTGCGTATTTCGGTCGGCGTCTCGAATCCCGTTTCCTTGGCGAGCGACTCCAGCGTTGATACCACCTTGTAATACTCCAGATACGACGGCACCATCTTGAGTGTCAGCAAAGTGAAGAAACCGATCAGTGCCAGCACGATCAGCCAGCCGATTCCCGTCATCCCCTTCTGTTGCGACAATGAACGCATAATTTCCCCCTTGTGTTTGGCCTAGTTAATTTTCATGCCGATGCGATCGAAATCAACACCACCATTGGCACTGTCCCAGTTCATCCAGACCCGGAACGCCTTGCCAACCAGATTGTCTTCCGGGACAGTTCCCCAGAACCGGCTGTCGTTACTGTTGTCCCGGTTGTCACCCATTACAAAATACTCGCCGTCCCGCACCATGAATTCACCTTCCAGCCCGGGCGTGCGCGGCATCACCAGGATATCGTGCTGCACCTCGCCCAGTTGCTCGCGGCGGCGACTGGCCCCGGACATGTTGACGCCCGACCCGGTGCCGATATACACGCCGCCGGGCACCTGCCCGGCCGCTTCCCCGTTAATGTAAACGACCTTGTTGAAATAACCAATCCGGTCACCTGGCAAGCCTACCACCCGCTTGATGTAGTCGACTCCGGGATCCTTGGGATAGCGGAACACCACCACGTCGCCGCGTTGCGGCGTGCCGATTTCGACAACCCTGGAGTTGAGCACCGGCAACCGCAGGCCAAAGGCAAACTTGTTCACCAGGATGAAATCACCGACCAGCAGGGTCGGCATCATGGACCCGGAGGGGATACGAAACGGCTCCACCACGAAGGAACGCAACATGAGCACCGCGAAGATCACCGGAAAAAATGATTTGCAGTACTCGATCAGGGTTGATTCACGCAGCGTCGCACGCACCTGGTCGGAGCCCTGGTCGGCTCCGCCGGCAACCAGGCCGGCGGCCCTGCGGCGGCGCGCCGGTGCCAACAGCAGCGCGTCCAGCGCCCAGGCAAGGCCGGTAAACAGGGTCGCGATAACCAGTATCATGGGAAAGTCAAAGTTCATGTTCAGCCTCAGTAATCAGTTTCCTGTTGCACCCGGGTCACCATGGTTGCCCGTGGCAGCTCATTCATTGTCCACGCGCAGCACTGCCAGGAACGCCGCCTGTGGAATTTCCACCTTGCCAAACTGTTTCATACGTTTCTTGCCGGCCTTCTGCTTTTCCAGCAACTTGCGCTTGCGCGTGATGTCGCCACCATAACACTTTGCCGTGACGTTCTTGCGCAACGCCTTTACCGTGGTACGCGCAATGATCTGCGCGCCGATCGCGGACTGGATCGCCACATCGTACATCTGGCGTGGTATCAGCTCCTTCATGCGCGAGGCCAGCTGGCGGCCACGCAGCTGGGCCAGGTCCCGGTGCACGATCAGCGACAGCGCATCGACGCGTTCCCCGTTGATCAGGATGTCCAGCTTGACCAGCGGCGCGGACTGGAAACGCAGGAAATGGTAGTCGAACGACGCATAACCGCGACTGACCGACTTGAGCCGGTCAAAAAAGTCCAGCACGACCTCGCTCAGTGGCAGTTCGTAATTCAGCGAAACCTGGTTGCCAAGGTATTGCATGTCGCGTTGTACACCACGTTTTTCGATACACAGGTTGATGACGTTGCCGACGTAATCCTGCGGCACCAGGATATTCGCCATAATGATCGGTTCGCGAACTTCCTCGATCTGGTTTGGTGGCGGCAAACTGGCCGGGTTGTCGATCTTCAGCAGCTCTCCGCGCGTATTGAGCACCTCGTAGATTACCGTCGGCGCGGTGGTGATCAGATCGAGATCGTATTCACGCTCCAGCCGCTCCTGCACGATCTCCATGTGCAGCATGCCGAGAAACCCGCAGCGGAAGCCAAAGCCGAGCGCGTCGGAGGTCTCCGGTTCATAGTGCAGTGCGGCATCGTTCAAACGCAGCTTCTGCAGGGCATCGCGCAGGTCTTCATAATCGTCTGTACTGACCGGGTAGAGCCCGGCAAACACGTTCGGCTGCGCGGTCTTGAACCCGGGCAAGGACTTGGCCGCCGGATTGTTGGTCAGTGTCAGCGTGTCCCCGACAGGTGCGCCGTCGATCTCCTTGATGCCGGCAATGACAAAGCCTACATCACCCGCCTCCAGCTCGCTGCGCTCCTGTGGCTTGGGTGTAAACACGCCCAGTTTTTCCACCTGGTAACTGCGGCCGGTCGACATCACGCGAATCTTGTCGCGCCGGGTCAGTCGACCTTCCATGACACGAATCAGCGATATCACACCGACGTAATTATCAAACCAGGAATCGATGATCAGGCCCTTGAGCGGCGCATCGGCATCACCGGCCGGCGGCGGCACGCGACGGATCAGCTCCTCCAGCACATCGACCACGCCCTCCCCGGTCTTTGCGCTGCAGCGCACCGCATCGGTCGCCTCCAGCCCGATGATCTCCTCGATTTCGCGGATGACCCGCTCCGGGTCTGCGGACGGCAGGTCGATCTTGTTCAGCACCGGCACCACCTCGAGGTCGAGATCGATCGCGGTATAGCAGTTTGCGACGCTCTGCGCCTCCACGCCCTGTGCGGCATCGTTCAAACGCAGCTTCTGCAGGGCATCGCGCAGGTCTTCATAATCGTCTGTACTGACCGGGTAGAGCCC
>CAJQOV010000162.1 GCA_905480065.1 uncultured Gammaproteobacteria bacterium
CGCATCGATCCGTTCACCGGCAAGCTGGACCAGCACGACGGCATCGATGTGTCTGGCAAGGCCGGCGCCCCGGTGCTATCCATGGGTGACGGAATCGTGATCTGGTCCGGCGCACGTAACGGTTATGGCAAGCTGGTGGAAATCGATCACGGCAATGGCTACATCACGCGTTACGGGCATAACCGGAACCTGCTGGCACAGACCGGGGACGCGATACACAAGGGCGAACCGGTTGCACTACTGGGCTCGACCGGACGCTCGACCGGTCCGCATGTGCATATCGAGGTGCTCCACGACGGCAAACCTGTCAACCCGGCAAAGTTCCTGCACCGTAACGCACCTGACTGATCCCCTTCCGTGCCGGGCTGCACTATAATCTGCAGCCTTTACAAACCGACCATGCGTAATGCCGCAAGCCATCGAGACATTCCTGCACTCCTGGGGCCCGGATCCTGTCCCGTTGTACCTCGCGATAGCAGCACTGGCTGCATTCACCGTGCTTGCCATTGCATCCCGCAATCGCATTGCAGGCTGGCGCGAGAATCGCCAGATTGCACAACTGATCCGCCGCCTCGGCGTGCGCTCGATACGCGGCCTGCGGCTAGCGGACGGTACCGGCGGTGAAGTGACGCTGGATTACCTGCTGCTGACCCGCGACTGCCTGCTGGTGGTCGGCATCAAGCGCTACAGCGGGCTGATCTTCGGTGGCCCGAAGATGGATCAGTGGACCCAGGTGATCAACCGGGTCAGCTACAAGTTCCGGAATCCGGATGAATACCTGCTGCGCCAGGTCAATGCCGTGCGCGCTCTGGTTCCGGGCGTGGAGGTAAGGGGTATCCACCTGTTCACCCACAGCGCGCGGTTCACCAGGGACAAGCCGGCCAATGTGCTGTCCACCCGTGATCTCGGGCTGTTGCCAAAACGCGCGCGGCTGAAGGAAATCCCGGACCTGCTGCGCAAGGCGTGGGAACAGCTGCACGACTCGCTATCCTGACTCGCCGGCCGGTTAGTTCGATCATGCCAGTGCTGCGGTTGCGCAAATCGATGGCGCTGCAAGGAGCGATCATCGACGGCGATAGACGAGACGCCTTGCAGATCGCCCCGGCAAGGCGCACCCGCGGTTACCAGTTGCCGGCATGCCGGGCCTGCAACCGCGCCATCACCAGCAAGGGGGCGTTGCGCAAGCCCGTCATGCGCGCGGGCGCGCTAATCCAGTGCTCGCGGAATCGGCCGGTAACCGCTTGCGCGCCGCTGACTGGTTCAGGGCTTGTTTAATTCTGCCACACGGCAAACCCCTGCCGGCGCAGCCACTCCGCCAGCGCCGCCTCCTGCTCTGCATCCGGCACTTCCGCATTAGCAGCAAAGCCGTCCAGCAATTCCTGGGCCAGTTCGACGCCAAAACGATGGGGGTACTTGCTGCTGCGGTAGCCCAGCATGTGTTGCTCGAACCGGTCGCCGGGTTCATGAATGGTCATGCCTACGTAGACACAGGGCATCCCCTCGATATAGCCCGGGTTTTGCTGGCGAAAGTCACGGTCCCACAGCACTTCCGGGTCCAGCGTGATGACGTAGAGGTTACGGCGCTTGCGGCCCCTGCCGGCACGGCGCGCCTTGTTCTGCCAGAGCAGGATTTTTTGGTCCCGTTCCAGGTCATCCATGCACCGAGTGTACTACCGGGCTACGGAAAAGGGCACGGTCTGCGCTATTATCGCCAGGCAATCCCGTCAACCCATGCCGCACGAACTGATGAGAATCCCGCATGACACAGACATCCGACGAATTACGTCACCAATGGATGAACGAAGGCCTGTCGCTCGAAGCACTCGATGCCAGCCCGTTCCGGCAGTTCGAACACTGGTACTCCCAGGCCATCGACTCCGGCATCGCGGAGCCCAACTCCATGAGTCTTGCCACGGTCGACGCCACCGGTCAGCCGCATGCGCGAACCGTACTGCTCAAATTGTATGACACACAGGGTTTCGTGTTCTTCACCAACTACGAGAGCGACAAGGCAAGGCAGATCGATAGCAAACCGAAGGTCGCGCTGTTGTTCCCGTGGGTGGCACTGGGAAGACAGGTCAGGATCAACGGCAACGCCGCGAGAATTCCCCTGCATGAATCGGCCAGTTACTTCGCCACACGACCGCGCGGCAGCCAGATCGGCGCCTGGGCCTCACCGCAGAGCCAGGTGATCACAACCCGTTCCCTGCTGGAGGCACGCTTCGATGAAATGAAGCGCAAATTTGCCCACGGCGAAATTCCGCTGCCGTCATTCTGGGGCGGCTATCGCGTAGTGCCGGATTCGATCGAGTTCTGGCAGGCGCGCGAAAACCGGCTGCACGACCGCTTCCTGTATACCCGGCAGGGTGAGGAATGGAGCATCGAGCGCCGTGCGCCGTAGCATCGCCTGCAGCTGTGCATGCAGCACTGCATCCCAGCACAGCCGTAAAAATCCGTAGCCCTGTCAGTGAGTTCATTTATATTGCAACTTGCACGACGGGTGAACAATCGGCACTGACTGGCGCTGCTGCAGCGATAGCTGCACCTGCAGCAGCGGCCATCGAACGCGATATGCACAGGGACAATCCTTGCCCGTCATCATCAAAGGCATTGCCGAAAAGCTCTCGGTGAGCAACACTGGTTGCGTATTCCGGAGTCAGTCCAATGCACCTCCAGGCACTTGAAGTCACCGACCACACCAATGCCAGCGCTGCTATTGCGTTTGTGCAGCACAAGCTGTCCGGTTATGACATGCACCTGCTCGACTGGGTGCGCATTAACCCGATGACCCATGCGCAGCACGCCCCTGAACCCGGCGGCCAGATACCTCCGGTAACGCTGAGTACCTGCTGGATGCCACGCGAAAACAAACCGGGAATCACCACACCCCAACCGGAACACATGTACCGCATCAAGGTGAATGTGTGGCAGGGCAGTGATTATCCTGCCGAGGAAATGCACTGGGGACGCGTGCCGGCATTCCCGATCCGGCGCCGCAATATTCCCGATCGTTACACCACGCTGGGCCTGTGCAGGTGGCGCTACCCGGACCGGCTGGCCGCGACGGTGCATGCACTGGCCCGCCCGCTGTTTCTCTACCTGGCCAGCACGCACCAGGTAGCGCTGGAGCCAAGCGAAAGCAATGCCAGCGCCTGGGGCCATCGCTGGCTCGCGGAATGGTTACGCAGCCACGGACAGTTGCAGGAGGCCGAGGCAGTGGTGACCCAGCTCATGCAGTGGACCTTGATCCAGAGCAAGGGACTGTAGGAGCGGTCAGCGACCGCGAATGGGTGTGTGCGTGCGGCCATCGCGCTTGACAAGCGCTCCTACAAATACCCCCCCCGGCACCTTGCTTGTAGGAGCGGTCATCGACCGCGAATGACCTCGTGCGAGAATCTATCGCGCTTGATAAGCGCTCCTGCAATAAAGCCAGGCTCCTGTAGGAGCGGTCATCGACCGCGAATGGCTCCGTGCCGGCATTCATCGCGCTTGGCAAGCGCTCCTGCAACAATCGGTGGCAGGTGCGGAACAAGTGGCTAATACCGCCCACCTGTTTTGGTGATGTAATTCGACAGCTGCTGCCTCTCGGCATTCATGCGCATCAGATTGAGATGCGTGATACGGAACAGGCCACGCATAAACTTGTAAACCACGCGCGGGTGCGTCTCCAGCAGCGACTCGAAATCCTCCGGCTCCAGCGTATAGACCACGCTGTCGCCGACTGCCGTGAGCGTTGCCTGGCGCGGAGCCATATCCACAAATGCGCGCGTACCGGCACATTCACCAGGCGTCATTTTGTACAGCGTGGTGTTTTTGCCACTGATTTCGTTGCTTACCGCCAGCGCTCCTGATGCCAGGACAAACAACGTCCTGGTCGTGTCGCCTTCCCTGACCAGCACTTCTCCATCACCGAGCCGCACCACACCCATCAACCGGGTCAGCACAACGCACTCCTCCGCAGTCAGGTCTTTCCCCAGCGAGGAATTCTCCATGGACTGGCAATTTGCATTTTCGGTCATAAGTATTGGCCTTTGCATGATGAATATGTGATTACTGACTAGTATAAGACCCGCAAACTGCACTTTTCCAGCAGCGCCGTCCGGTTCAGCCAGGCCCCTGCGGCAAACCTGCCCCCATCAAGGGCTTCAGCGTGGTAAGCAAGGTTCTGAACAACCCGGGGTTCTGCTCCTCCTCCCGGGCCAGCAGTTGCTTCATGTGCTGGCGTTGCATCGGCCTGGCGAAACAGGCCGGACAGGAATCGGGAACCACCGGCAAGCCGTTATTGCATGCGAAATCACGCGTCATGCGCTCGCGCGCATAGACCAGCGGACGAATGATGCGCAGGTCACCGTCATCGTTCACGTAGTGTGCCTTCATGGTCTGCAGGCGACCGCCGTGAAAGGCCGACATCAGGAAACTCTCGGCCAGGTCATCAAGGTGTTGCCCCAGCGCAATCACGTTAAAGTTGTGCTCGCGTGCCGTCTGGTAGATGAAGCCGCGCTTGAGCCGTGAGCAAAACGCACAATAGGAAGGCCGCCCCATGTGCTGCCGGGCCAGCTCCATGATCGGCTTGCGCACGTAGTGATACTCCACACCCAGCTCCGCGAGGTACGGGATCATCGGTGACGGGTCATAATCACCCGCCTGCGGGTCGATGGTGACGGCGCCGAAAGCAAACCGGATCGGCGCACGAGTCCGGAAATATTCCAGCAGGTGCAGCAGGGTCAGGGAATCCTTGCCACCGGACAGCCCCAGCAGGATACGGTCGCCGGAACGGATCATGCCGAAATCGGCAATCGCACGACCCGCCCCGGAGACCAATGCCTTCGACGGCTTGATGAACCGGTGCATGGCCGATGACGGAATTGCAGATTGAAGCGGCGCAACCATGGACACAAGATACCCGCTTCCGGCCCGGCTTGCTATTGGCTGACCCGCTTACGATCGTGCTTGCATCAGCGCAGGAGATCGAGTCGCAGCACCCGCTGGATACGCTGCTGCCAGTCTGCCGGTACGCCCGCGGTTTCTGCATAATCGCACCAGCGTGCAACCACCTCCTGCACCTCGCCGACGATCGTCCCGGCACGGCCACGCTTCATCCCGGCGAGCTTCGCGCAGGCGTCAAAATCCTCCAGCAAAAACCCGTCGCGTTTACCGTTCAGCGTCATCTGGTGAGAGGCGGTCCAGCTGCCGTGCGGGTTGTAGCTATAGGTCATATCAAACGCCGGCGCCAGCGACCAGTGACCGGCCTTGTCCATCAGGAAGGCAATATTCTTGACGTGATCGTCCTGGTTGCGGCCGATGATATTGAACACCATGCGCCGGAACTGCTGCTCGGTCGAGCCCATCGGCAAACCCAGCTGCCGGATCACCTGCAGCGCCTGCTCATAGCTGTTGGCCCCGGCGTCGTTGAAATCGTAGTGCGCCAGCGCGCCGAGCGATTGCATGTGCAATTTCTCGCCACCGGGCAAGCGGTCAAAGCGCCGCGTCATGAAATGACGCCGGCCGTTTTCCTCGAACAGGCGTGATGCGCCGATCTCGATAGCACAATCCTGCGCCATCAGATTATAGGCGTACTCGATGGCGCCGTAGCCCTGCGGGTCTTCCAGTTCCTTGTCCCTGTTACCGCGCACACCGTCGAACTTGAGCAGCCAGTATTCGAAACCCTCACCGGCCGGTACCTGGCCGGACCGCACCTCGTTGGTTGCCGGGTTCCACGCGATCACCGCCTTCGCGCGTGCACCACCGGCGGAAGTACCAACACGCAGGATATCGGTCAGCGCCTGCTCATCGTGGTCACCGTCCAGCGCAACCTGCAATTCCCGGCGTTGCGTGAGGATGTCCGAAGCCAGCCGCACCAGGCTGTCGATCTCGATGCGATTGGCCTGCCGCGCCCGCGGACCCATGGCCGGCGCATATTCCAGTGCGCCCATACCGCGTGCCCCGGTATACAACAGGCGTTCCACGGCATTGAACGATGCAGGACTACGCCCCTGCATCGTCAGCCAGGCATCGATCAGTGCATTACCGAAACGGTCCGGCAGGGAATCGGCAAGCAGTCCCGGCAAGCCGTGAAAACTTTGCCGTGACAGTGCAGCAAACCGATACACCCGCGTCGACAACGGCATGGCAAGCGGCGCGACCTCGATGCCGCTGCCAGTGAACGCGGGATCATATTCAAAGGCCGCGACATCACTACCGGTTGCCAGCGACACCGCGCCGATGGTGCGGCCCCACATCCGGACCTCGGCGATGGTGGTCATGCGTCGTCATCCCACGACCATGGCTCATCCGCCCCCGCCGCGGGCTTCGACGAGGCACGTTGCCGTTGCTTGCCCTTCAGCTGCAGCAGTTCCATCGGCCGTGGTCCGGCCTCCGGTAGCAGCTGTTCCAGCCCGGGCAACAGCTCCAGTACACGGAAGATACGGATCAGGCTCAACAACTGCGCCGATGCGCCGGCCTCGACGCGCTCTACCGTGCGCTTGGCCACACCGGCCTGCTCGGCCAGTGCGGCCTGGGTCAGTTGCAGATCGAGCCGGCGCCGCGCCACGCGTGTGCCGAGTTCGCCCAGAATGGCTGTATCGGAGAGGAGATGGTCAATTTTCATAGTCGCCACTTTTGACGGGTTACACGAAGTGAATACTCCACCGGCTAAAGCCGGTGGCCTCGGATCACGGCGAAAAGCCGGATCGATCGGCCATGCGGCCGATTACCCCACTTCCCCTCAGGGGGAGGGTTGGGGAGAGGGGATCTATACAACGCCCCCTTGATTGATATCCCCTCATCCCCCGCCTTCGCGGGGGCCGGCGCTGGCCTTCTCCCTCCGGGAGAAGGGAATCATTGTTTATCCTGGTACAGGATCTCCACGGCACTACACAAATCATTACCGGTCATCCGCCACCTGAAGGCGGGGGGTTATGGATCCCCCTGTCGGGGATGCTAAAACATATTATTCGTAATATATGGCGACTTATAGTTTATTTACTTTAGATAGTCAAGTCGTCTTTTTATACGACTTACGAGGTTTATTTACTTTATTTCGTAATATATGGCGACTTATATGACTCCGTTAATGGGGTGCTTGCGCGAGCAGTCGGCCAGGTCAGGAGGATCGCGGTCGCTGACCGCCCCCTGCAGCCCGCGCCTGTCGTTGCAGGCGCGCGCCGAGCGCGCAAGGGTTACGCGTCTTCCCGCAGGTGATCACCCCACTTCCAGGTCATCTTGATCGGTCGGCCGGATAGCGGGAAGGTTTGTACGGTCAGCTCGGGCAGGCGCAGGATGGCGCAGGAATAATTGAATGGCGCACTGCCGGGGTTAACGATCAGGGTACTGCCGACCTGCTCGGCGAATACCTGGTGCGTGTGACCGACGATCAGCACGTCCGGCTCAAAACCGTTCAGTTGCTGTGCCCAGTGCGCAACCCGGTCCGGTTGCACCGCACCGGTGCTGTCGCGCAGCCGGATGCCGCCGTGACAGGCATCCGGTGGCTCGGCATGCACCATGTACACGCGTCTGCCCTCGATGACGGTATCGATAAACGCCGGCAGCCGGCGGAAATAGACCGCCACCGGATCATCCGCCTCAACCGTGTCACCCTGCAGGTAACCAACGTCGTGGTTGCCGAGCACACTGTGGCAGCCGCTCTCCTGCAGCAATGCGACGGTTTCCTGCACGCCGTCGCGGTAGCCGGCGATATCGCCTGCACAAAACACCGCGTCTACACCCGCCTTGTGAAAAATCGACAATGCCTCGGCCACCGCCGCCGGCGTGGCATGCACATCACTCAGTAATCCGATTAAGGCCATCCCGGTTCCCTGCGTTCGATTCGTCTACTCATGCGCCAACATACCGGTTTCCTGGCAAGACTCATACCCGATCTGACGCCGGCACGAGACCGCGGCAAATTACCGCTACTGCCGCTATGATCCGCCATGCCAGAACGACTATCCTTGCATGCATGATCGCTACTCCCGCCAGCGACTACCGGCTCGTTTCGGCGCTGTTCCTGCGCCTGCTCGGCGCGGTCTATCTGATTGCGTTTGTCTCGATCGCGGTACAGATCGAGGGGCTGGCCGGCAGCAACGGGATCCATCCCGTCGGCACCCGGCTGGCCGGGCTGACGCAACACATCGGCAGCGAACGCTATTTCCAGGTGCCGACACTATTCTGGCTGAATGCGAGCGACAATGCACTGACCTATGCAGCAACGGCCGGGGCGCTGGCTGCGATCCTGGTGCTGCTGAACCTGCTCACGCGCCCGGCGCTGGTCGCCGCCTTTGTGCTGTATCTCTCGCTGTTTCAGATCACCCAGCCGTTCCTGAATTTTCAGTGGGACACCCTGCTGCTGGAAACCGGTTTTCTGGCCATCTTCCTGACACCGCGCGCGCGCCTGGTCGTCTGGCTGTTCCGCTGGTTGCTGTTCCGGCTGCGTTTCGAATCGGGACTGTCCAAGCTGGTCAGCGGCGATCCCGCCTGGTCCGGGCTAACCGCGCTCAACCGTTACTTCGAGGTACAGCCACTGCCCAACCCGATCGCATGGTACGCAAATCAGCTGCCGGACTGGCTGCTGAAGATCGGCACCGGCGGCACCCTGTTCGTGGAACTGATTGTACCGTTCATGATGTTTCTGCCGCGCCGCTGGCGTTTCGCCGCGGCATGGCTGACCATCCTCTGGCAGGTATTGATCATCCTCACCAGCAATCATAACTGGATCAACTTCCTGACCATAATCCTCTGCCTGTTCCTGTTCGACGACCGGGCCATGCGGCGGGTATTGCCGCAACCTTTGCAGCGCCGGCTGGACTGGCCGGAAGCGGCCATTTCGCGCATTACACACCCGGCCCGGCGCTTTGCCATCGGCGTGCTTGGCGCATTCATTCTCGCCACCAGCACGCTGAAGCTCTACGAGCTGGCCAGCGGCAAGGACATCCCCGGCCTGACCGGAACGGTGCTGAATTACACCGCCCGGTACGGCGTCGTCAACCTCTACCACGTGTTCCCGACCATGACCACGCAACGCATCGAGCTGGAAATTCTCGGTTCCGCCGATGGTATCGAGTGGAGACCCTATCACTTCCGCTACAAACCGGATCTGCTCAAGCAGCGACCGAAATTCATCATCCCGCACCAGCCACGTATCGACTGGCAAATGTGGTTCGTCACCCTGCACCAGCGCCACCTGCCGTGGTTCGAACATTTCCTGGAAGCGTTGCTGGACAATTCGCCCAGCGTGAAATCGTTACTGGCAAACGACCCGTTCCCGGACACTGCACCCCGCTACCTGCGCGTCGATGCGTATCGCTACCAGTTCACCGGTTTCGAGGAGCGCAACAAGACCGGCAACTGGTGGAAACGCACCGCGCTGGGACCATTCGCCCCGTTACCGTGGATGGAACGCCAATCGCAGTAACCTGCAAACATGGTCACAGACAGGGATCTCATCCTTCGGTCCAATACAAAGGTTAGGTGCACCTGCGCTAGCATCGGACACAAGCACATCATGGCAGTAACCGGCGAACGGAACTGCGCTTCGGGATAACTCTGTCTAATGGCCAAGATACTCATTGTAACCAGCAAGATCTGCCTGTTGACGGTTACACTGCTGACCGCCGCACCGGTCTGCCAGTCTGCCGGCCCGCCTGTCAATAACCCGGCCGCCGCCTCGTCCGGGAACCCGGCACAGCAATTGACCCGTCAGCAGGCCGCACGTGCGCAGGTATCCCGGTTTGCCCCGGATCGCGTGCTGGTCCGCTTCAAACCGGGCATCGCCGCATCAGTACAAGGCCAGGCGCACCGCGCCGCCAACGGCAGGAAACTATCCGAAATACCCGGCATCGGCGTACACATCATCGAGGTACCCGCCGGCAGCGTGTCACAGCAAGTGGCCCGCTACCGGGCCAACCCGAACGTGGAATTTGCCGAACCGGACTATTACCGTGTGCTGGTCATCCCCGATGAAGGCAACGATCCGGGAATCGACGCGGGTGGTGTGATCACCGGCCGGGAATATTTCGAGGAGCAATGGGGACTCAACAATACCGGGCAGGACCATACCTCGTTTGACCTGCTGGGCAATCCCATCCAGGTATCCGGAGTAAATGACGCCGACATCGATGCGCCCGAAGGCTGGGACATCAGCACCGGTGACCCGGCGGTCAGGATCGCCATCCTCGATACCGGCGTCGACTGCAACAGCATCGAGCACGCCGGCAAGTGCGTCGAGCAAGTCAATTTCGTTGCCGCCTACAGCAGCACGGTGCAGGACGTCGTCCAGCATGGCACGCATGTCGCGGGCATCGCCGCCGTGCACACCAACAACGGCATCGGCGTGGCCGGCGTGGGCTGGAATTCCTCGCTCGGCAACCTCAAGACCTGCTTCGAGTACGACATTGACCTGTTACCGCCATTGGGAATCTACGTGACTACCGGCGTCTGCCCGGTGTCCGCCTCGGCCGCCGCCATCACCTACGCGGCGGACCACGGCTATCACGTCATCAACATGAGCTACGGCAGCGACGAGGTCGATGCCAACGGCGATCCCGCCGGGATACCGCTGCAGCCCAACACGGAAACCGCCGCGATCAGTTATGCCTGGAGCCGGGGCGTGGTACTGGTCGCCGCTGCCGGCAATGACAGCAACACCACCCGCGTGTACCCGGCGGCCAATGCCGAGGTGATCGCCGTCGGCGCCACCAATCACGCCGACAACCTCGCCTCCTTCTCCAGCTACTCGGTGCCATCCGACTACTGGGTGTCGCTGCTGGCGCCCGGTGAGGATATCCTGTCCACCGTACCGGTCGAGCTCTGCATCTTCTACGCCGAGCTGCTGTATTACCCGTTCGATCCGGCTACCGAGGGCTGCATGACCTGGAACTCCGGCACCTCCATGGCCAGCCCGCACGTGGCCGGGGCGGCCGCCCTCGTGTGGGCCCACCTGTTTCCCGGGCAATCGCCGCAAGGCTGCGTGAGCCCGTCCGGCGTACCCTGCAACGCGGTGGTACGCAGTCATCTGGAATACGGTGCGGATGCCGCGGGCGCCGCCACCCAGAACATGCTGGCCTGGAGTGAACACGGCCGCCTGAACCTGTACGGCGCGCTCAGCCTCGTCGATACCGATGTCGACGGCATACCCGACAGCGTTGACAGCGACGATGACAACGACGGCCTCACGGACAGCGCCGAATCCGCACTCGGCACCGACCCGCTGGACAGCGACACCGATCATGACGGTTTCCCCGACGGCATAGAGAGCACCGCCGGCCATGATCCGCTGGATGCGCAGGATGCACCGGTGTGGGGTGACACCGATGGTAACGGCGAGGTCAATGCAGGCGATCTCGTGAAGTTGACGCGCGCGGTAGTTGGACTCTATTCCCTGTCGACGCCCGAACAGGCACGCGTCGACATAGCGCCGGTAATAGCGGGGATCCCGGTACCGGACGGCCAGATCACGGCCGGTGACTTGCAAGTCGTGACACAAATCCTGCAGGGGCTGGCGATGTTTCCGTAGATGAATATCGCGGTCGATGACCGCTCCTACAAGGTGCCGGGGGGGGTTGATTGTAGG